>JAUUYW010000180.1 GCA_030590265.1 Candidatus Krumholzibacteriia bacterium | reverse complement strand
GACCAGACCAGGAGGTTGAGTCCGACCACTTCCACAGCCGCACGGAGAAAATTCTTCTCCATGATGAAGGTATCCTGGATGGCGGAGGCCGTATTCTGTTCCCAATCAATGGGCTTGATGGGCTCGTCGGCAGTGGCAACAGGAACATCAGCAGCCATTGAGCAGAGCACGCCCAGCAGAATGAAGACCATGGTGATTTTAGTCGTTTTTTTCATATATCAAAAAAGTGAAATCCCGCCGAAGACATGACCTTCGGTTTGGGATCGGGCATGAGTGGTGTACTCGGAGAAGATGGTGCTGAAACCACCTCCAGCCACAAGGGCGACGGTTTTTCCAAGACGGTAGTCGGCGAACAGACGCATTTGCATGGCAAAATGTTGGTTGTCATTGATCGCCGGGTCGTCATAATCCTGGGGGATGATGTGCAGATAGCCGGCATCCAGGGTGAGGGTTGCTTTCTCTCCAAGGGGAAACTGGCGTCCAAAGTGCCAGCCTAAAAAACCGGAGTTGGGGGCATCAGAAGTTTGATCCGTATAGCCAAGGGAAACGATGGACGACCATTTGTTGACCACGGTTCGTGCGCCAATGTTGTAAAGAGAGAGGTTGCTGCCGTAAGCCATTCCTTGAAGGGTGCTGTCGTCGGAAATATTGACCACACCGAGAGGCAGACCTTCGAACCTTTTGGATATGTTGACGACACCGAACTGCAACCCGGACATTTCTTCGGCAATATTCACCAACCCAATCTGGGCACCCTCCATTTGCCCGGAATAGTTCAGAATGGCGATCTGGCTGCCAAAGGTTTCTTCGCCGGCGAAATTCATGATGGCAGCAAGTTGAAGGCCGCCAAATGCCTTGACGTTGACATTGGCAATGGAACTGACCTGCAGATAACCGCCGTAACCATCATTCAGGTTCATCAGGCCACTGAACTGAGCACCCACAAAACCTTTTCTGGTGTAGTTCAACGAACCGGCAAACTGGGCACCGGCAAAAAAGTCCTGGTGAAAGTTGGCCAGACCGGTGAACTGAACACCAGTGGCCGGAGCCAGGTGGTTCTGGACCCCGAAGTTGAAAGAAACACCTTTGAAAGAGCCTTTGACTCCACTGTACAGACCCGTCAATTGCAGACCCGTGAAATCACCGCCGGTGATGGAGGCTACTGCACTGGCATCCAGCCCGTGGATGTGACCGGAGCGGCCATAAAAAAGTGACAGCCGAACATTGGTGCTGGTTTCAGGGTCGGGACTGGTGGCTATTGGGTGGAATAGTTGCAGGCTTCCTGGATGATGCGGTGGGTGGGCTGCATAGGCCAAACCAGTGCAAACCAGCATCACCACAAGCAATGAAACCAGGATACAAAAATGAACAGCAGCTAGACGAAGCCGCAGCCAGGAATGGTCTCTAATTGTTTTTAACATGCAGAGAATTCTACTGGAGAATCTCCATTGCCGCCACTTTAACTTTGGGCTAACATGGGCCCATGCAAAAAATACCAAAATACAATTTGTTGCGTTGGCTGGTTCCCATGGGACTGGTCGTTGCTGTTCTGCTACCCGGCCATCCCGTTCGAGCCGAGGATCATATCCGTGACGGTTGGTATATCGGTATGGGTTATGGTTATGGTCGTGGAGTAATCACCGCCTCAAATGGCCAGGATTTTTCCTACCGCAATGGGGCCACTCCGCAGATTCGCTTTGGGCACTCGGTCAGTGAACATTTTTCCGCCGGAATGGAGTACGGCGGCTGGATGTTTGAAGAAGGCGATGTCCATTTCAAATATCGGTACAGTCTTCAAAGTGTTAATACGGCTTTGACTTGGCATCCTGGTCCGGTGGATGGCTACTGGGGTGGATTCTATAGCCGTGCCGGGATTGGCTTGGCCTGGGGACGTGGTGTTCGGGTCACTCTTGAAGATCAAGAGCAGGTTCATTCCGAGAATATTACGGAAACCGGTCTGGGGTTGGTCTTTTTTATTGGATATGAATTTCGAATTACACACAACGCTGCTGCCGGCTTGAGTATTGGGTATAGTCATTTGGCCATTGATAAGGATTTGTTTGATGAGGCGCGGTATGTGCCTTTGGCTATGACTTTGAATTGGTATTGGGATTGATATTTATTGACGACCCTTGTGCTGTAGTTCAATGAGGATTTTTCTGCATTTCCCCCCGGGGGGATGTATTTTGAACACAATTATTCATAAAAATTGCTACAATTTCCAGCAGTCTCCAAAGATACTTGTTACCTGAACCAGCTTTTCAAACTCCCCCAATTCACCCCATCGGTTGCCACAACATTTTCCCCAATACCCTGGATTTTCAAAGTATAAAGATCTTCCCTTTGGGCACATTCCGGCCTCGTCTCAAAAGTGGGTCGCACACGCAGATAGACGATTTCTCCCGGATAAGTAGGAATGTCAATAATACCCGAATCGCAAACACCCATCTGGTAAGGCAACAGGGAAATATTGTCACATCCGTCCAGATACATCACATCGCAGTCGGTGGGCAGAAAGTGGGAGGAATTGGTTTCGATGTGGATCACTTCACCACTGGCAACCATCACAAACCAGTCGCTATCACGGTACGATTCACCCTCGGTGGTGTAGTAACCGGTGTTGCCACAGAACGTAAATTCCTCTTGGCCAGTTGGCATCAGCAACTCCTGAAAGACGGGCACAGGATTGTCGCAACCACTGTTGAATTCATCCAGATAACCATCACTGAGAGCAGGCTCGTTTTCGAGCACACCATCATCAGGGCATTCAGCGTCAATGCAGGGAGGAGGCACGCAATCATTTTCAACAGACAGGAAATATTCACCGCAATCTCCACCGTAACCGTCGACGACAATGTAGTAGCGCATGCCGGCCTGCACGGGGACCATTTCCAGCAGGGAAACGTAGGACCCACATGGTGGGCCGGTGTAGTAGTCATCGTTGCAGGCAATGAGGTTCAGGTTTCCATCGTACATATAAACCTTGGTGTCATAAAGGGAGCCGCAAAGATCGACTCTCACATCGGGCACATTTTGGGCCACGAAGGAGTAAACCACATCGGGAGAGGTGGATCCGTCATAAGGGCACATCTCATCGTAATCATCAATATTGTCACAGGTAGCGCCAGTGTCGTAAAAGGGAATTACGATTTCGATGGCGGTCTCAATAGTTTCGCCGCCCTCTTTGCTGTCCCAGACTTCATGGGCTCGGAGATGGGAGGTTGGTTTCCCGGATTCATCCGAATAAGCGGGATGGGTTCCAAAAGCAGGGCAGGTGCACACCAGAAGCAGGATCAGAATGAGCTTGGTTACCGTTGTTTTCATGATTTTCCTCCAGGAAAAAATCACTCAACCAGGGGGACACACATCTTAACTTATTTTGGCTTGTTTGGGTCAAATTTCAGACAAAAAACCACAAAAAATGGCTTTTCAATAAAGCATACCACTAAGGTTCGCTTTTTTTGCCAATATTTGGTACAATCGTTCATTCGTGATCAGGGGGCACTGATCTGGCATTGTAACCTCGGGGAGAGTTTTCCATGAATCGTCCGCGTTTGTTTTTTCCGTCAGTAACTATCTTATTGGGGCTGCTGGTCTTGATCAGTAGTTTACCTGTTTTTGCAATCCAACCAGTACCTCAAAACGACAGCTACGAAATCGGTCTGCCTCAATTCATGCCCTTAGCCCAGGCCAAGATCGCATTCGCCCGGCAAGGAAATCTGTCCACGGCCTCCCTCAGGGCCAACTATGGTGGAAATTGGCAGGTCTTTTCGCATAACCAGTACACCGGAACCCCCCACTACGTGTACGGTGGCAGTGAGCCCTTGGGAACTTCGCTGCGCTCAACCGATCAAGTTGTCTCGGCGGCTCACCGGGTTTTGGTCGAAAATCCCGATCTTTTCCAGGCCAATCTGGATGATCTAAGAGTCAAGGCGGTTCCTCACGCCGCCGGCAAATGGGTTGTGCATTACCAACAGATATATCACGGACTGGACGTCTGGGAAGGCAAAGCAATTGTGGCCTTCTCCGATGCTGGCGGATTAATGCTGGCGGGTAGCGATTTCTATAGCGATATCAAAGTGAATCCCATACCCGGGATGGACTCCGCCATGGCGGAAATGATTGCCCGCAACAGCGTCCCCTTCGACCCGAGTCGGGATCACCTTGATGGCCAAACGGATTTGCTGGTTTTGCCGGTGCCCGTTACTCCCACCGAAGTCGAGCATCACCTGGTTTACCGCGTTCGTGTGAACACCAGCAATCCTCTGGGAATATGGGTCACTCATGTGGACGCCCACAGCGGTGAAATTGTCTGGCGTTACAACGACATCCACTTTGATCATGAAGGAAGCGCAAGCTCTCTGGTGCAGGAAGATACCTACTGCAATGGGGCAACAGATCAGGCCAGTCCTTACCTGCGGGTTACAGGTGACGGTGTTGGTCAGACCATCACCGATGCCGACGGCAACTGGATATTTGAAGGCTCCACTGGAACGTTGAACATTTCGGCTGATCTTTATGGCCCCTACATCGACATGAACAACTTTGGTGGGGTGGAAGGCGAATACAACGGAGTGGCCGAAGAAGGTGAACCAGCCAGCATCCAGTTCAATCCTTTCAACTCCCAACAGGACGAACGCGATACCTTTGATGCCATCAATGACATCCACGATTTCTTTGAGACCATTGACCCTGGATTTGGTTATTCCCAGGCCAGAATTTCTGCCTATGTAAGCCGTGACGATGGGTATTGTCCCGGCAACGCCTGGTGGAACGGGACCATCAATTTCTGCGTCGCCGGTGATGGTTATGAAAACACCGGAGAGATCCAGGGAGTCGTGC
Source organism: Candidatus Krumholzibacteriia bacterium (assembly GCA_030590265.1). Lineage (GTDB taxonomy): Bacteria > Krumholzibacteriota > Krumholzibacteriia > LZORAL124-64-63 > LZORAL124-64-63 > LZORAL124-64-63. The sequence goes on along the minus strand of JAUUYW010000180.1, from coordinate 1,988 downwards.
ATCACGAATTTGGTCATGGTGTTCAGGATTTCATTCTTGGCTGGCAAGGCAACCAAGGCCTGGGCGAAGGCAACGGGGACATCCTGGCCTGTATTTTGACCCAGGATCCGGCCTTGGGTCGGGGGTTTTTTGAAGGGAACTGTGACGACGGTCTCCGCAATGCCGAGAACAGTCTGACTTACCCTGGCGACGTGGTCGGCCAACCAATCCACGCTGCAGGTCAGGTCATTCTAGGGTTTACCTGGGACGCCATGATCCTTATGCAAAATTACCTTGGTGAGGATGAGGGCACACGGATTTCGGCATCCAACTGGCATTTCGGCCGCACTTTGCTGCAGCCGACCAGTCAACCCGATCAGGTCTTTGCCACCTTCTTTGCCGATGATGACGACGGGAACCTGGACAACGGCACACCCAACCACGCCTTCTATTGTGAGGCTGCCGGCAATCATAACTTTGATTGTCCGGAAATCCTGGTTGGTGTCCTCTTTTCCCACACGCCTCTCTACGATACAACTGATAGCACGAACCCGTACCCAGTTGCGGCGGAAATCTGGTCCACCGAAGCTGATCTCGTTTTGTCATCGGTTCTCTTGCACTGGCGTATCAATGGCGGAACCTGGAACGAGCAGGTCCTGACCGAGGGGCAAGACAATGCCTTTGCCGGAGAAATTCCCGCGCAATCACCTGGCGACATTGAGTATTACCTGTCGGCTGCCGATGGTCTCGGCAACACTGCCACACTGCCTGCTTTGGCCCCAGACACTCTTTTCAATTTCCTGGTGGCAACCAGTATTGATCCCGTGGAAGTATATGGAGAATGGATTTCAGGCGCGGCTGGCGACGATGCCACTTCCGGTGTCTGGGAGCTAGTCAATCCCCTTGGCACCAGCGCTCAACCGGATGATGACCATACTGTAGACGGCGCCGTCTGCTGGGTTACCGGTCAGCATATCGATGGTCAGGGCGACGGTTATAATGACGTTGATGGGGGAGCGACAACTCTCTTCTCACCCGTGTATGATCTGTCCGGCTATAATGAAGTATCCCTGCGCTATTGGAAATGGTACTCCAACAACATGGGCAACAGCCCAAACCTGGATTTCTGGGATGTCAGCCTGTCCAACGATGGCGGCGACAACTGGGTGGCCATTGAACACACGACCCAATCCACCAATGCCTGGGTTGGCTACACGGTGAATGTTCTGGACTACTTCCAGGAAGTAGGACAGGTGCAACTGAGATTTGTCGCTTCGGATGAGGGTGAAGGATCGTTGGTCGAAGCGGCCATTGATGATCTGGCTATTGTTGCCTTTAGCGGAGTTGCTGGTGTTGAAGATGATCTGTTACAGGTTCAAGTTGTTACGGAACTGGGTCGGAATCACCCCAACCCTTTCAACCCCCGAACTCGCATCGACTTCTCTCTGGCCAAGCCTGGTCGGGCGACACTGCAGGTTTATGATGTGAGTGGGCGTCTGGTGAAGACGTTGCTCCAGGGAAGTTTTCCCGCGGGCGATCAGAGTGTGATGTGGGATGGTACTACTTCCGGTGGCCGTTCGGTTGCCACTGGAGTTTACTTCTATCGTCTGGAGACGGATGACAGAGTTATGAGTCGTCGGATGATGCTTTTGAAATAAATCCGCATCTCTTTTAGGTTTATCCGGTCGCCAATCCCAGAGAGGTTTGGCGACCGGTTTTCTTCTTGTGACCTACCTATACAAAGCCTTCACCGTCTCAAACAACTGTTGTTGAACCGGTACCAGGGCCGAGCCGATGATCCTTATTTCCAACACATAACCCTCATGGGCCGAAACGGCAAATTGGTCCACAATGTTTTCGCCGGCATCCAGGCTCAGTGTTTGCAGATCTTCCTGAAAACTCCAATGGGAATCAACCGGTGTGCCCTCGGAATACAGGAACGCTCGTGTGCTGCCTGCAAAGTGGGTTTCGTACACGTCGACTTCGATGGTCTGCACTCCTGTCATGTT
>JAUUYW010000371.1 GCA_030590265.1 Candidatus Krumholzibacteriia bacterium | reverse complement strand
GGGTGCAAAACGGGAGACCACTCCGATGCGCACCACAGGTTGATCAGGAGCCAGGCCCATGAGGCTGGCTTGGGAGGGTAATTCTGGCAAGGGTGTATTTTGATGCCGGATATCCAGCAGTCGGTTGAAGACCAGGTGGTTGCCCCAGACCATGGCCGAGGCCAGCAGCAGAACTATCACCACGGCAGGAATCGGCTTGAGGGAGTTGTTCACAGGGACGTCCTTCCGGATTGCAGGTCTGGGTTCATTTTGGAAGATCCTCCGCCATTGGTGGCGTGTCCAGCGAAATTTCGCCACCTGGAGTGGTCCGATGGTGGGTGGAATTGAGTAACCTATTGCTATTAAACACGAAATTATTTCTTTTTGTCAGGCATAATTGTTGCCTTAAAGGGGGCAATGAATACAAACCGGCCTGAGCAACCATGGGCCAACTCCCTTTGGGGCGTGAGAAATCGGAGTTGAAATGGGCAAGGAAATCAAACGCAAATACCTGCTGGTGGGCGAAAATTGAAGGCCAAAAAAGTAACACTGTTGATGGTCCTGACTGTGATTTCGCTGCTGACCATTTTTTTGGTCTTGCTGCTGGACGATACGGTTCTGGCAGCTGAGGGCAACCATGAGTCCGTCAGTTCGGAATTGACTGCCCCGGAATTTCCTGGCGGTACTCAAAAAATTAAGGAAGTGATGGAAAATGCCTCTGTTTCGCACAAGCAAAGCCATTGAAAACCAGATTGACGAATTTCTGGACGTGGTGGCCGAAGGGGTCCTGGTTTACAAGGAAGGCGTCAAAGCCTACCTCGACGGCGACACCGCCGATTTCGAGGCTCGGCTTCAGTCCATCGACAAGCTGGAAGCCCGGGCAGACAAATTGAGCAAGGAAGTTGAGGCCGACCTTTACAGCCACTCTCTCATCCCTGAACACCGGGGTGATGTGCTGGGCCTTTTGGAAAATGCGGACAACGTCATCGATACGGCCAAAGCCAGTCTTTACCAGTTCTCTGTGGAGCAACCGAACATTCCCGAAGAGTACAATCGGCAATACCTCAAGTTGGCCGAGGCCTGTTACCAATCCGTTGAGGCGGTCATCGTATCGGCTCGGGCCTTCTTTCGGGATGTGACAGCGGTCAAGGATAACCTCTTCAAGGTTCATCATTACGAGAAGGAAGCTGATCAGATCAGCGATGCCCTGAAGCGATCCATCTTTGCCAGCTCCCTGGATTTGTCGCACAAAATTCATCTGCGTTATTTCGCTCTGAATGTGGAAAAAGTGAGCGACAAGGCCGAGGCGGTGGCTGACCGGTTGGCCATCTACGCCATCAAACGAACCATCTGAGGCGATAATAGTGGAAATTCTCCTGTTTTTATCGAGCGGCCTGTTTCTGGGCTGGAGTCTGGGTGCCAACGACGCTGCCAATGTATTTGGCACCGCCGTGGGCACCCGCATGATTCCCTTCCGGACAGCCGCCATCGTTTGCTCTATATTTGTGGTTCTGGGAGCCACCATCAGTGGTGCCGGAGCAGCTCACACACTGGGGAAACTTGGTGCCGTCAACGCCCTGGCCGGTTCTTTTACGGTAGCTTTGGCTGCGGCCCTGACCACCTTATGGATGACCCGTCTGAAAATTCCGGTCTCCACCAGCCAGGCCATCGTCGGGGCCATCATCGGTTGGAACCTCTACAGCTCGTCGGTCACGGACACCGCTTCCCTGACCAAAATCATGCTCACCTGGGTGGCTTGTCCTCTGATCAGTGCCGTCATTGCGGTGTGCCTTTTTATTCTGGTGCGCAAATTAGTAGCCATGTCCAAACCCCACATGTTGAGGCTGGATGCTGGCACACGTTTGGGATTGCTCCTGGTGGGTGCTTTTGGTTCCTACAGCCTTGGCGCCAACAACATTGCCAACGTCATGGGAGTGTTCGTGCCCGACAATCCATTCAGTGATCTGTCGGTGTTTGGTTTGTTCACTTTGACCGGCGTCCAGCAGTTGTTCTTCCTCGGTGCGGTTGCTATTGGGGTTGGCGTTTTCACCTATTCAGAACGGGTGATGAGCACGGTGGGAGGAGGTCTGGTGAATATTTCCCCGGTGCCTGCCCTGGTCATCGTTCTGGCCCAGTCCATCACACTCTTTCTCTTTGCTTCCAGCAGCTTGGAACATTTTTTGGCCAGCCGAGGCTTGCCCACTTTTCCTCTGGTTCCGGTTAGCAGCAGCCAGGCGGTGGTGGGGGCCATTCTGGGAATCAGCCTCTTCAAAGGTGCCAGCATTCGTTACAGGGTCCTGGGTGAAATTTCCCTCGGCTGGGTTGTCACTCCCATGGCCGCTGGAGTGGTTTCGTTTTTTCTGCTCTTCTTCGTGGACAATGTTTTTGACCAACAAGTCAGCCGCACCGTGGAGTACCGAATCGATGAAGTGGTGTGCGAAGAACTGGTGGAGCGTGGGATTCCTACCGAAGGTCTGGTTGAATTGGGACCCGGAGTTTTCACCAATGCAGTGAAATTCAAGTCCGATGTGAAGCAAATTGGGGCACTGGATGAGGAGCAATCCAGCGTGGTGCTGGAGCTGGCGCGCGTCGGCCATTGGGAAGTGCAGGAGTCGGTCATCGCCAACGACCTGGACACTCATTGGTTGACGACAGGGCAGGTTGATGCGTTAAGATCCATGAAAGGCCTGCGATTCGACCATCTGTGGCGATTCAACCAGGCTTTGGCCGAAGCGTCCCCCGAGTGGAAGCTGCTGCCCGAGACAACGGTCAACAAGTTGACAAATCAGGAATTGAAGAAGAAGCTGAAGTACCTTGGGCGTCTGTTCAAGGTGGATGCTTGACGGTTCCTCCTTGGGAGCCAAATAAAAGAGAGAAGTGCCATGGCCAACGACAAAATGAAAATCGGCGAAATCAGCAAACCCCGTTTCGAATTCCGCACCTTCGGGCAGGATTTTACAGAAGCGGAATACCGCATGAGTCGCCTGTCGACTCCCGTGCCGGAAAAGGTTTGGGAACGCTCCAGCGATGAGACCTACATCATGAGCCGCACCAACGACAACAACAATACCAAGATCCGTGACGGCAAAATGGACATCAAAACCTTCGTCACCGAGAAGGACGGCCTTGAACAGTGGAATCCCCTGATGAAGGCGGAATTCCCCATCCCTGCAGACACCCTTCGAGACGATGTCTATCCGGCCTTCCAGGTTGAGATGCCATCATTCGACCAGGATGAATACACCATGGATGAATTCCTGCAAATGATCAGCGATCATCCTGATTTGCAGGCGGTCAAGGTCAGCAAGCAGCGCTTCGGCTACATGGTCAACAACACCATCTGTGAAGTGGGCAACGTGCTGATCAATGGCGCCCTGGTGGTGACCATCAACTCCGAAAGCACCGAGCTGGAGGACATCCTCAAAACCATGGAAGACGTGGGGCTGACGGGTGTGGAAAATATTAATTACCTGCAATGCATCAAACGCATCATCGGGTGGATTGACAAGGATCTGGCCAACTAGGCCATGCAACTTTCACCCCTTCTGTGGAAGGAGGCTCGCCAGGGAAGACTCTTTGTCTGGGCAGTCTGGGAAAAATAAATCTGGACCAGACCTAACAGAGAAGATATGACTGGAAACAAGAGCTACTTGATAATGAAGTTTTTCCACTGGTTCGGCCGGTGGGATAATTTGGACGGCCACAATATCAGATGCCGCTGGCAGGTGTAAGATCCTGTTCGCAGCAACAAG
>JAUUYW010000051.1 GCA_030590265.1 Candidatus Krumholzibacteriia bacterium | reverse complement strand
CGCCCACCCTGGCGAATTTTTTGACCATGGCAGCCACGTCGGTGAAATTGACCGGTTTGGTCATGTAATGACAGGCCCCGGCCTGCATGCATTTCACAGCAGATTCCACGTCTCCATAGGCCGTCAAAACGATAACCTCGGTGACGGGACTGCTCTTCTGCACGCCAACCACCACGGCCATGCCATCGACCGGCTCCATATTCAAATCTGTCAACACCACATCGTAATGGTTGGCTTGGACAAGTTCCAAAGCCTCTTGGCCTGAAAAAACGCCGTCCACTTCATGACCTTGGTTCTCCAAAGCCGATTTCAGAAGGGTCACCAGGCGGGTTTCATCGTCCACCACCAGAATTTTTGCCAAAAGTACGGTCCTTTCAAGATCCTACACCATGCAGAGGGAGGCTGATTTCCGCCACGGCACCGGTTCGATCCCTGCGTTGGCGCAAATTCAAACTGCCGTTCATGTCTTCAACGATACGCCGCGACATGGCCAGGCCCAATCCGCTGCCTTTTTCCTTGTTGGTCCAAAAGGGCTCAAAGAGACGGTCCGCATCCACTTCGGACAAACCACAACCATCGTCCCTCATGGTGACCAGGGCACGACTGTTTTCAACAGTTATTTCCACTTCGATATTGCCCCCGGCAGGCATGGCGTCGCGGGCATTGATCAGAAGATTCAAAACCACCTGCTGCAAACGCAGAGGATCACCCAAAACCGTCATCTTGGTCTGGACACCAGGAAGACTAACCGATACCTGGGCTTTTTCCAGTTCATCCTGAATCAACCCGGCTCCGCGGTGCAAACACTGGCCCAGATCCAATGGCTGCATAACGGCTTCACGGTTGGAACCAAAAGCCAGGTAGCCGTTCAAGATATGGTTCAACCGATCCACTTCTTCAGGAATGAACCCAGCCACCGGATCCTGGATGCCTGCTTTTTCCAAAACCCCTTGCAGGTGCTCCCCTGCACCGCGAATAATCCCCAGGGGATTGCGAATTTCATGGGCAATGCCGGCGGTCATGCGTCCCATGGCAGCCAGATTCTCCTGCCGCTGGATCGACTCCTGATACTGGGCAAAACTCGAGTTGATGCGATAAAGGAAAATACCCATCAAAACCAGGACCACCAAGACCACTGCCCCGGTTGCCAAGGCACCACGTTTGAGGTGTTCCAGGGTACCAAAAAAATCGGCGTTGCCACTGACCGTGAGCACGGCGACCACTTCATCAATATCAAATTCCGTATCAAAATCATAGACGGGAACGTGAGCACTTTTCTGAAGAGTGCCACCCTTGTCGTAAAGGGGTGTCACAGTGGATACGCCCGCCAAAGCCGCATCCACTTCGTTGGTATCGAGCCCCAGAAAATCGTTGGGAAGACCAACTTGCAGGCTTGGGCTGCTGGCCACCAGAACAAGACCCTCTTGGGAGGTGAGGGTGATTTCGGCAAGGGTTTGATCCTGGCGCAAACTTTTGAACTCGGTTTCCAGCAGATGAAGCTCTGCGACACTCAGTTCAAGGCCTGCTTCAGCCTCGGAAACCAGGCGGCCGTCGATCCGGGGCGCCAAAGTTGTGGCCACGGCTAACAAACGTTCACCCAGGGCCTGATCCAAACGATCCCTGGATGCCTGGTAAAGATTCACCAGACCAATCCAGACCACAGCAATGATCACCGCGTAAGCCACCACAGCCCACGCCAACCAATGCCGCCGACGGGTCAAACTTCGGCCGCCCGCTGGACTCCCTGGTCAAGGGTATTTTCCAATGTTTCACTTTGCTCCCGGGCATGATAACTGGAACGCACCAAAGGCCCGGATTCCACCCAGCCAATGCCCATTTCCCGGCCGATTTCTCCAAGCTCTTCAAACTCAGCCGGCTCAACATAACGAATCACCGGATGGTGTTTCTTGCTGGGTTGCAGGTATTGCCCAATGGTGAGAATCTGGGTGCCGTGATCCACCGCGTCTCGCATCAATTCAACCACTTCATCCCGTTCTTCCCCCACACCAAGCATGATGCCGGTTTTGACTTTCATGTCCAATTTGTGGGCGTCCACCCATTGCCGAGTGCGGCGCAGAACCTGAAGGGAACGCTGGTAACTGGCTTGGGGCCGCATGGCTTTGTAAAGTCGGGGAACTGTTTCGAGGTTGTGGTTCAAAACCTCGGGCCCGGCGTCGATCACCGTTTCCAGATCTAGAGGATTGCCCATGAAATCCGGGATCAGAACTTCAATGCCACAACCTGGATTAAGGCGCCGTATGTTCCGAATGGTGCTGGCAAAATGGGCCGCGCCACCATCGTGCAAATCGTCCCGGTTCACCGACGTGACCACGGCAAACTTGAGTCCCAAAGTGACAACAGTTTCGGCCACCCGCCGCGGTTCATCAGCATCGAGAGCCTGCACGCGGCCCCCGGGAATATTGCAGAAGGTGCAGTGCCGAGTGCAAATTTCACCCATGAGCAGAAAAGTAGCGGTGCGGCTGCCAAAACATTCGGCTCGGTTGGGGCAGTTGGCACTTTCACAAACCGTGTTCAGGGAGGCCGAGCGCAGCAGCTTACGAACTTCGTTGAAGTCGTCACTGCCCCGGCGTTTCATGCGCAGCCATTCAGGTTTGCGCCGAGATGCGCTGACTGGTTGCAGATCAGGAATGAGGCCATGGTTTTTCATGTTTTCAGAACCCTGGATTGTCTAGGGTAAATGTATGCAAAGCCCGGAATTTTCCTTCGCTGAACTCCACTGTGGCTGCCTCGTAGGCTTTGTCGTGTTCAAAGACGAGAATGTATCCCTCGTCGGCAGCCCTGGTCAAAAATTGGTTTTTTTCAGTCACCGTCAGCAATGGATTCAAGTCGAAGCCCATGATCCAAGGCACGTGAATCTGACTGCGGAATGGAATCAGGTCACCACAGAAAACAACGACTTTCTCACCGGTATGAAACTCCACCATTTGTTGTCCTGGGGTATGACCATTGACCGGGCTGACGGTGATGCCTGGTAGAATTTCCTTGCGACCCTCAATGAGTTCCAGCTTACCGCTTTCCTTCAAACCTTCGAAGTCTTCCACCCGAAAGCTGGCCTTGTCACGCTGGGACGGATCCCCGGCCCAGTCCCACTGACGTTTCTGAACCCAGTGGGTGGCATTGGGGAAGACCGGCTCCAGCCCATCTTCATGGTCCCTAAAAACCCCTCCGGCGTGATCAAAATGCAGATGGGTCAATACTACGTCGGTGATGGATTCACGGGTAATGCCCGCCTCGGCCAATTCGGCCACCAGGTGGTTGGGCCGGCGATCCAAGCCAAAAATTCCCATCATTTTTTCGTTCCAGCGATCGCCCATTCCGGTGTCCACCAGGATGCGGCGGTCTTCGTGATCGGCCAACAGGCAACGCAGGTCCAGATCAATGCGGTTCATGTCGTCTGCAGGATGGTGTTTTTCCCACATGACCTTGGGAACGATGCCGAACATGGCGCCGCCATCAAGTTTGAATTGTCCGTCATGGAAGGCGCGGAAATGCCAATCGCCGAGTTTCATGTCAACCTCTTATCAGTGGTGTTTGGCCTGGTCGCTTTTGAGAAGAATAACCTCAGGTGCAGAATGGGGCAATGGTGGAGATCAGGGAGATCGGAGCCTTTTACTGATATTCAGCCCCAAACCCCCTTTTCAGTTAAGCAATTCCAGGATTTGCCGAAGAAAATGAGGGTGGTTCACGCCTACTGAATCGTCATTTTTCAAAGGATTTGCAGGGGATGACTACAAACCTGATCAACCCAGACACCATCTGTGATCTGCAAGGGAACCCTTTGCACCCAGATTCGGTAATCCTGCTCAAGGCATTTGATAAGCTGCTCACTGTTGGAGCCTACTACTCGGCCAAACATAACCAGTACCTGGAAGCGGCCGAAAAAGCCCGCAACGATATTGTTGGTGTGATCGGCGGGGCCAACAAGCGTTTCGCCATTGAGATCACGGCCCAGGGAGTCATGCTCAACCAGCAGACCATCGATCCGCGCCACCGCAACGTGCGCTTGCTGCACGAACTGCTGGTTCCCTTGAACATCGCCCGGTTGGACATCAGAGGAACGCTCACATCTGGAGATTTGCTCCGGACCATTGCCGCTTTGCAGGAATACAAGACGACCCTGGGCCAATCCAATTCTTTCCACGAAATCATCTTTAAAAACCTGCCGGATTCGGTTCAGGCCATCAGCTGCAGTGTGCTGCAAAAGTCCGAGAAACCGTTGGAAAGCGGCAAAAGCGATGCTTCCCTTGATGATCTGCTCGACATTTGGAACGACGACACGCCATCCACCGACGACCATAATTCGGGGAGCGACCCCGAGCAATTGGCCAGCCAATTCACGGATATGGTCTCTCAAATTCTTGGGAATCTCGAAAAACTGGACCGCGAGTCCGGGATCCTGGCCCGGAATGCTGAAGATGGCTCCTATGTGACCCGGGCCGACCTCCCCAAACTCAAGCTGGCCTTGCAGCAATTGGTCGAAATGAACCCCGACCTGGCCGAACTGACCAAGCTCCTGGCCCAGGCCCAGCGCGCCCTGGATCTGAGTCAAGATGAAAAATCGGTCAATCTCGTTTTCAGAATCCTGAAAAAAGACATGGTGGAAAAGCGTTTGGACAAGGCTGTCAACAAGGTGCAGAGCTCGACTCCAATCGAATACAAACTGACCATCGACGAACTTCTTCAGGCAGTTGCCGAAATGGAAACCGCTGACGCGCCAATGGATGAGCCGTGGGCCTGTGCCCAGGAAAACCAACTTGTCATCTGTTTGCATCTGTTGCGGACAAATCCAACCATGGCCCTGCGCGCGAGTCTGATCGATACCATCGAACAGGTTGTGGGCCACCGGGATTTCACCACGCGCCATTTGCATTTGTTCACCCGGACTTTCCACGGGGTGGTGCATGAGGATGGTGCTGCAGGGCTGGATGATCTGTTGACTTTGGTGACAGGAATTCTTCGCCAAAAACGAGCCGAAATGATTGCGCTATTCTGGGAGCATTTGCTGGCCCTGTCCGACAATCGCCTTTTGCCGAAGCTGTGGCCTCATCTGGTCAATGACATTCTGTTGGGTTTCAATGGAGCACCACGGGAAACAGTGATCAAGTTGGTTTTGGCCGCCGTAGAACTCCCCTTGGAAGTGGTCAAAGCATATCAACCATGCCTTGAAAAACAACCCGCCTTGCAAGGCCAATCCGCAACTCGGGATCTTTTTTCAGCCCCACTGATCAAATTGTATCCCATATGCAACATGCTCATGGCTTCACCCCTGGGCGGTTGGTTGGGCTCAGAGCTCTACCGTGCCCTGCGTTCGAACCCGGGCTCCCCCTTGATCGAAGTCTTGATCGCCGCCCTGGGCAAACACCATGCGAAGTTTGTCCCTTTCTATTTGGATTTGATCCGGCATCATGCCAATCCCCAGCCGCCAAGAGATATTCGCCAGCCCGCGTTTGAGATCCTGAAGGAAACATTGTCGGGAGCCACACCGGAAGTGCGTCAAGCCGACTGGGTACCTTTGGGTCTGACTGAAATGGCAAAGCTGGATCCCCCAGGGGCAAGCCCTCTTCTGAAGAAAGTCATCAACGGGCGCAAATTTTTATTCTTCAAAACCTGGCCAGCGCCAGCGCGTGAAGCAGCCAAAAGCGCTCTGACCGCCCATTCCTGGGAGGTCCGATAGCATGGAACAGCAATTCAGTGACCTGATCATCCTGTTGGCCAGCGGTATCAACCAGCGCCGAATGTACTTCGACAATCATCCCAATGTGCAGGCGATCAGCGTCGAGTTTGTGAAGAAGCTTAGCCCCATGCTCAATGAAGCAGGGAATGATGAATTCGCCTTTGGGGTCTACGGCAGCAAATTCATCCGCAATGGCAAATACCTCGTGGGCCCATCCATTGCCGGACGCTCCCTGATTGAATTTGCTGAGCGTTTGCAGTGCGGCGGATTTGTTTTCCGCTTGCCCATCACACCCACCGATCTGGTGGCATTCTTTCGACTGGGTGCCGAACTGAAAGACAAGCTCGACAATCTTCAGACCGCGCGGGCACTCTTTGCCTCAGTGGGTCTGGCCCACATCGAACTTGCGACTCCGTTCACCGAAGACAGTGAAGGAGGCAGCAACCAGCAATTGGATTCGGAGCCGAAAGACCAGGGCGACATGGATTTCCTGGCCACCGACTTCGCGCCCTTGCTGCGTGTCTATCACTCCTTGTACGAAACTGTGGCCACCAACAACCTGGCTCTTAGCGGTGACAATAGCATCGACCTGGCACAGGCCCAATCCAGAGGCGAAGAGCTGGTTGCCGTGTCGGATCAGGGCGCCCTGGACGTCATGCAATTCATGCGCTACCCGGACTTCGACAGCTACTCCATCGGCCATTCCGTTCGCGTAGCAGCTCTTGGCGCCCTGCTTGCCCGCGAGTTGGCTTGGCCCCGGGAATTGCAAAACGAAATTGCTACCGCCGGACTTCTGCACGACGTGGGCAAAGGCAAGGTACCCGACGAAATCCTCTTCAAGCCCGGACGCCTGAGCGATGATGAACGTCAGATCATGGAAACCCACTCGGTGCTGGGTGCGAAGATCCTGCTGGCCAACGGAGAGTCCAATCCCATCGTTCTTTCCGCAACCTGGGGACACCACATTCGCGAAGACGGGGGAGGGTACCCTGTGATGCCGCCATGGTATGTCCGCAGTTCGGCAACCGCCCTGATCCAAGTTTGCGACGTGTTCGAAGCCCTAACGGCCGCCCGGCCCTACAAAAAACCCATGTGCCCGCGCCGGGCTTATGAAATCATGATCAAAGACAAGGGTGCTTTCCATCCCTTGATGCTCGGAGCATTGATTCGTACCCTGGGCCTTTACCCGCCTGGCAGCGAAGTGGTACTATCGGACCAGCGACGTGCCGTAGTGGTAGCCCAAGGGCCCGTGCCCGACCAGCCTTCGGTTCGGGTGACCCATGACGAGTCAGGCCAACCTCTCGAACGCAGGGAGCAACCTTCGGTGTGCCTGCACCAGGAGCAAGGACTCCAGATAACCGAATTTATGCAGGTGGGAGTTGAAGCGGAAGAACCCGCCGAATTAGCGAGCATTGTGTAAATCTTGGAGTTTCCATGGACTATCCACATCCCCTAACCAAAGCTCTTTTCCAAAAACGAGAAAAGCGCTTTCTGATTCACGCCCACCTTGATGACGGAAGCAAGGTCATCGCTCATACCAACAACACCGGAAGCATGCGCGGCTTGCTGGCTCATGAGGCCGAAATCTGGCTCAGTCCCGCCAACAACCCGGCGCGCAAGTTGCCATGGACCCTGGAATTGATCCGCACAGTGGAAAATTCGACCACCGGTGTGCAGGGTGGAATCCTGGTGGGCGTCAACACCATCATGGCAAACCGATTGGTACGCGAAGCCCTGGAAAACAACCTTCTGCCCTTGTTACCACCTGGAGCTGAAATCCGCTCCGAAGTAAAATATGGCCAGGGTTCCCGGGTAGATTTTCTGGTCACAGATGCTCACGAAAATCGCTGCTGGATCGAAGTCAAAAATGTCTCCCTTGTGGAGAACAGCCACGCTCGCTTTCCCGATTCTCCCACCGAACGGGGACGAAAACACCTGCTTGAGCTCGAAGCCAAGGTCAAAGCCGGCGACCGGGCCGCGCTGGTCTTCTGCATTCAGCGCGGCGATGCCAAAACCGTTGGGCCCGCTGACGATATCGACTCTCTTTATGGGCAACTTCTGCGGCAGGTTGCCGCCACTGGAGTAGAGATTTTCGGATTGGGTTGCCAGGTTTCTCCCACTGGCATTTTTCCTCACAAAAACATTCCTGTCATGATAGATAATCAAGCAATAGACCAACAAAAAAACCGGCCGTAGGATATTTCCCACAGCCGGCTTTTTTACAATAATTGCACTCGACCAGAAAACTACTCCACCGTCCAGCAATCTTGAGTGTAAAGCAGATCCTTGATATCTCCAGGCCCGCGCTGGGCCGTGACCTCCGTGATCTGGTCGCCAATCAAGCCGTCCAGAGTAGGTTGGCTCACCGAACGCAAAACACCGAAGGGACGAGGCATGGTGGGATCCTTGTCCAACTGCGACATGACAAAAGCAGGGCCGGGAGAATCCGGGCTGCTGTCCCAAATCGAAGCTTCGGCTGCAGACACGATTTCGATCTTGAAGCCGTCCACTTTCAGGCCCTTGTCTTTTTCGGCACCAAAAATCATCGGCTGGCCATTAACCAAGTCGATCGTCTGTTCGTCACGAACCTTTTTATTGGTCCATTCCTTGTACGCGCCATCGTTGAAAATGACACAATTCTGCCAGACTTCCACAAAAGCACTGCCCTTGTGATCAGCGGCGGCTTTCAGCACTTCTTTCATGTGCTTGGGCCGGGTGTCCATGGTGCGGGCCACAAAAGTGGCACCAGCGCCCAGAGCCAGCTGGACAGGATTGAAGGGTGCATCCACCGATCCATAGGGTGAGGTTTTGGTCCTCAAACCCAAGGGGGAGGTGGGAGAATACTGGCCTTTGGTCAGGCCATAAATCTCGTTGTTGAACAGGATGATCTTCATGTCCACATTCCGACGCAGGGAGTGGATCATGTGGTTACCGCCGATGGAAAGACCATCGCCGTCACCAGTGATCACCCAAACGTTCAGGTCGGAATTGGCCACCTTCACACCCGTGGCGATGGCGTTGGCCCGGCCGTGAATACCGTGGAATCCAAAGGTGTCCATGTAGTAGGGAAAACGGCTGGAGCAGCCAATGCCCGAAACAAAGACCATGTTCTCTTTGGGGATGCCCACATCTGCCAGGGTAGCTTGCACCGAGTTGATGATGGAATAATCACCGCAACCGGGACACCAGCGAACTTCCTGGTCGGACTTGAAGTCCTTGGCTTTCAGCTGTTGCACGTCACTCATGACTTTTCCTCCAACAGGGTTTCGAAATGGAGCTTCAACTGGAAGGCCTGGAAAGGTTTACCCTTGACCTTATGATGCGTCTCAAACCTGAAATCGGGATACTCGGCTTGCAGCACCCGGGCCAGCTGGCCAAAGTTCATCTCAGGTACAACGATGCGTTTGAAGTTGCTGAAGATTTCCGCCATCCCTTTGGGGAAGGGGAAAATATGGCGCAGGTGCAGGTGCGAAACCGCAACGCCTTCCTTCTGCATCCGTTCACACGCCGCCCGGGTTGCTCCGTAGGTGGAACCCCAGGCCACAACCAGCAGATCGCCCTTGTCGGGACCATTCAACTTGGGTATTTCTATGGAATCCTGAATATTCATGATTTTGTCCAGACGGGTCTGGCACATGATTTCATGATTGTCCGGGTCGTGGCTGACATTACCAGTGGCAGCGTCTTTTTCCAGACCACCAATGCGGTGCTCCATGCCGGGAGTTCCGGGACGAGCCCAGTTGCGCGCCAGTTTCTCGTCGCGTTTGTAGGGACTGAAACCTTCCGGATCCGTGGCAAACTCCACCTTGAATTCAGGCAGGTCTTCCATGACCGGCAGTTTCCAGGGCTCGGTGCCGTTGGCGATGTAATTGTCGCTCAGCAGAATCACCGGAGTCATGTACTGGGTGGCAATGCGGCAAGCCTCCACAGCACAATCGAAGGCATCAGCAGGACAACTGGCAGCCAAAACCGGAATGGGTGCTTCACCATTGCGACCATAAAGGGACTGCAACAGATCTGCCTGTTCCACCTTGGTGGGCAACCCGGTTGAAGGGCCGGCTCGCTGAACATTGACCACCACCAGAGGCAGCTCAGTGATGACAGCCAACCCCAAAGCCTCGGTCTTGAGAGCCAGTCCGGGCCCGGAAGTGGTTGTGATACCCAAACGACCGGCAAAGCTGCCACCAATGGCGGAGCAAATACCGGCGATCTCGTCTTCCATCTGGCAGGTGATGATATCGAAGTTCTTCATCACCGACATATACTGAAGGATGTCCGTGGCCGGCGTGATGGGGTATGAACCCAGGAAGACTTTCAGTCCAGCCTGGTGAGCACCCACTGCCAGACCGATGGCCACAGCCTCGTTACCGATAATATTCCGGTAGGTCCCCTTCTCCACGTTCTCCACCTTGGGCACTTCATAGCGGCCCTGGAAAAGCCGCAGCAACTCGCCGTGATTGTACCCGGCTTTCAGTGCCTTGGCGTTGGCTTCGGCCACCTGGGGTAATTTGGCGAACTTCTTGGTCAACCATTCCAATGTGGGTTCGCAGGGACGACTGAACAGCCAGTACATCATGCCGAGGGTGTAGAAGTTCTTGCAGCGAAGCACATCCTTCTTGCTCAGTTCGGTGCCTTCGAGGGCCTCGATGGTGCGCTGGTTGATGTCTTCCTGGATCACCCGGTAGCCGGCAAGGGTGCCGTCTTCCAGAGGATTGGCATCCAACTCGGCTTTCTTCAGGTCCTTCTCGGTGAAAGCACCGGTGTTGACCAGAATGATGCCGCCGGGACGCAAATCCTTATAGTTGGTGATCAGGGCCGCCGGATTCATGGCCACCAACACTGTCGGAGCATCGCCCGGGGTGTAGATGTCACGAGAACTGAAGTGGATCTGGAAACCAGAAACACCAGCCCGTGTGCCGGCCGGGGCACGGATCTCCGAAGGGAAATCGGGGAAAGTAGCCAGGTCGTTGCCAACCTTGGCTGTAGTATCAGTAAACTGGGTGCCGGTCAGCTGCATCCCATCGCCAGAATCGCCGGCGAAGCGGATGGTGACGTCGTCTTGCCTGATGAGTTCAGAAGACATGACTTTACGGTCGCCTCCTCACCCTCAATCCCATTGTTTAAGCCATGGGAGAGGGAATAGGGGTCCTGGGTCGTCCCGGTCCGGAAATTGGTCCGGGCGAAAGTATTGTTCCCTCCAAGAGGGAGACTGCACCATGCTGATGCAGTATCTGGAAAATGTATACCAGCAATATCCTAAATGCCAGAAATTGCATGGCTTCGCAACAATTTATTTTAGGCGATCCCCTGCCATTCAGGAAGGATATAACCATTTTTTGTCGCCGAAAGGTTTCCCAGCCGCAAATGCGGTTGCAAAACCTGTTCCAACAGCCCAAAAGGCCCACCACAGCGAAACAATTATTAAACTTTTGTAACAAATCACCAAATAGTTACCATTCGAGGCTAAAATCGAGTAAAATTATAGTCAATTAAAGTCGCTGTTGGTTATCTGATGAAACAAAGGGAAGAACATGATTTCTCGCCACATGACCCGAGCCACCGGTTTGACCACCCTGGCTTCGGGATTATTGCTTGTCCTGTCGTCTGTCTTTTTGATGAGCTTTTCATTCGCTGCAATACAATCGGAACATCTGGATACATCAGTGCTGCAGTTTGGAGAAAATGCAGGAGACCGTGCTCCTGAGTGGAAGATCACCGATTTCAGTGATCTGGGTCTGGATCTTGAATTCACCCTGCCCGCACTTGAACTGAAGCAAATCCAAGCTAATGGCGAAGTTTGGCAAACCCTGAATATTGAAGGCGCGGTGGAGCATGGCACCATCGGGGAACCTGGTCTGCCGGTGGTCAGTCGTCTGGTGGCTGTACCCCAGGGCATGGCCCTTTCGGTGCACCTGGTCAGTGCCACCTCAACCAAGGTGCCACACCTGCAAATTTTGCCGGTCCAGGATCCGGCCGGGGAAGAATTCTCCTATTCTGCATCTGCTTACCAAAACCAATCATCTGTTGTGATAACGGAACCGAAAATCCGCGTGGGTAGTCCCGCCATTCTTGCTGGCCAAACTGTCGTTCCTTTGACCATCAACCTGGTGGATTTCAACGCGTCCAGGCAGGAAGCCACTGTCTGGACCGAAGCCGTCCTGAAACTGGAATTTGTTCCAGATCCCAACGCTCCGGCCATTGCCAAAAATTCAACCCGCCAGATACCGGCTTCTTTTTCCAGGCAGCTGGAATCTCTTGCACTTGGTTTTCAGCAACAGAATTCCAATGAAATCATCAATTCCGGACTCACCGCTTCGGGTTTTGGAACCTCCGTCGCGGTTCATTCGGGACAGACCGGTGTATCAACAGGTATTGCGCCCTTGCTGGAATGGCGTCGGCAGCAGGGCTACCATGTGATTGAATTGAATACCACCCTGGGCGGCAACAACAACACTGCCATCAAAGATGCCCTGCAGAATATCTACAACGACGAGACCATCCCTCCCTTGGAATTCATCAGCATCTTCGGGGATGCCAGCGGGACCTATTTTGTGCCCGCCTGGAACGAAACCCTCTCAGGTTATGGTGGCGATGGTGATCACTATTACACCATGCTCGATGGTGACGACATCCTGGCCGACGCGCACATTGGCCGGGTCTCTTTCACTACACTCACTTCCATGAACACCATCGTGAACAAAATTCTGGGTTACGAAAAAACACCACCCATGGACGATACCAGCTGGTATGGCCGAGCCTGTCTGCAGGGTGACCCCAGCGCTTCAGGCATCACCACCATCTACACCAACCAGTGGCTCAAGGGCCAACTCCTGAGTCTGGGTTGGTCCCAGGTCGATACCACCTGGTCCGGAAACTTTGTTACACCCATGTTAAACCAGGTTGGACAAGGTGTATCTGCTTATGGGTACAGGGGCTATCTCGGCACAAGCGGTATCAGCAACGGTCACGTCAGCTCTCTTAACAATGGTGGCAAGCTGGCCATTGCCCTGCTGCCAACCTGCGCTTCGGGCAGTTTCGCCAACGAGACAGCCCGCAGTGAAGCATGGCTTCGTGCTCCCAACGGTGGTGCAGTGGCAGCCATCGGCACCGCCACTACGGGAACTCATACGCGTTACAACAACTGCTACTACCTCGGCACCTGGGATGGCCTTTTGAATCGCAACGATTATCGCATTGGTTCCGCCCACACCCTGGGCAAGGTGGCCCTGTACGCTGGGTACTTCCTGGCCGAACCCTCACGCGCCGAAATCTGGGCCGTGTGGAACAATATCATGGGCGACCCCGCCACCGAAATGTGGACCGGCGTACCGCAAACCCTTGCTGTTGATTACCCAGCTCAAGTTTCGGTTGGGGGCCAGGCGCTCACTATCAGCGTCAGCCATCTGGGATCGCCGGTGGTCGGTGCTCAGGTTTGTTTGTTCCGGGCAGCCGGAGCCCAGCCCGAGGACATCCAGATCCTCGGCACCACCGATGCATCCGGTCAGGTGGTTCTGAATCTTCCGAATCTATCGGCCGGTTCCGTCGCCGTCACCGTCACCGGACACAATTTCCTGCCCCACCTTGGCGGCTTCACCGTTGGCCAGGTTGATGTTTTCTGCGCAGCCACCAACCGGACCATTGCTGATGATGGAGATGGCTTCTTCAATCCCGGCGAAGTGGTCAATCTTACGGCCAGCATGACCAACCATGGAACCAGCGATGCCTTTGGGGTGACTGCTGAAATGACCGTGCTGAGTGGTCCGGCCAGCATCGACAACGGAAGTCTGAACTTCGGAACCATCCTTTCCGGCGATGAAGTTTCCGCTGCTTCCCCAGCAGTAATCACCATGGACACCGACGCCGTGGACGGCGCCATTGTTCAGCTGTTGCTGACGGCCACCAACGGCCAGGATACCTGGACTTCGTTGCTGGAAGAAACCGTCCGCTCCGCCGCCTTTAGCGTTGTGGCCATGGACCTGGGTGAT
>JAUUYW010000561.1 GCA_030590265.1 Candidatus Krumholzibacteriia bacterium | reverse complement strand
TCATCCGACTGCTGAATACTCCACTTCAACTGCTCAAGAGCCAGCCTCGCCTGCTGGGCATTACCCAGGGCAAGATCGCTTCTGACGGCCATGATAAGGGCCGGTACCAGTCTGTTGTTGGCTTCCAGGATGGGACGAATCTGCTCTTGTGCCTTCAGGGGTTCGTTGTTATCCAGATAGGCGCTGGCCAGTTTGATGCGGACCTCCCATTGACTCTGATACGGGGTGTGATTTTCCATGCCGGCAACCAGACTGCTCCATTTTCGGATGCGGGTTGAAGGCTGGTCGGCCAGGTCGGCCAAGTAGGCTTCGTATCGTTTTTCGGCCAGATCAACACTGGTTCGGGATTTAGGGTCTGCGTGATACATCTCATTGGAGCGCCAGGAACTGAGGGTGGAGTCCATGAGAGCCTGGCTTTCTTCCATCCGATCCATGTGCGCCAGACGGATGGCCCGGAAATAGGGCGAAAGATCATGGTCGGGATAACGTTCAATGTAGTTGCGGGTCATCTGACCGATCTCCGCTTCCATACCCATTTCCAGATAGGTGAACATGAGGCTCTGGTCAACACCTTTTCCCAGATCGGTGCCGGCCACCATTTCCTGGACCTGATTCATGATTTCCATCCCGGACTTGATCATACCCCGGTAGAGGTAGGTTTTTCCCAGGTTGATATAGGAAAAGTAGAAATCCGGTTGCAGGGCGATGGCGGCCCGGAATTCTCCAGCCGCATCTTCGTAATGCCCCATGACCATCAGGACATCGCCGAGGCTGTCGTGGGGGTTGGCCAAGTCCGGTGTCAGGAAGGCATATTTCTTCATGTGTTCGATGGCTTCCTGGTAGTTGCCCCGGTGCAGTTCAAAATAGCCCAGCAAATTATAGGCTTCGGCATAATTGGGGTTCTTATCCAGGATGTTTTGCCAGACTTGGAATTGCAGTTCATCTTCTCCGGCCATGCCCAGGCGGGCGGCCTTGGTGGCCATGACATGGATGTTGTCCGGTTGTTCTTTTTCCAGGCGGGTCATCAGGGAATCGATGATGCCTGCAAAATTGCTTTGGTGCCGCAAACCGAGGCGCATCTGGGCCAGCATTCGGCGGTCATCGTCCAGGATTTCAGAGGTGAGGCTATCGGCCAGGGCCAGGGTTTTTTGGTAGGCATCGCCCTTGCCCAAGCGCCAGTAGGCCATGGCCAAAGGGATGGCTGCTTCGGCCAGGGAAGGATCTAATTCCAGGGCTGTCTCCAGGTTTCTGGAGCCTTCGGAAAACTTGAATGACTGAACCTGATCACTGCCGAGTTCACAGAGGCGGGCAGCTTCGGCATTGGATGAGAGGCTGTCGCCCGATTGGGTGTCAGTCAGCAGAAAGCCGGCACCAACCATCAGTGCGGCCAAAGACAATCCGATGAACATCCACTTCAAGGCAGAATCCTTCCGACAAAAAATTGCACCAATTCGAGAGGTTTCACCCTCCAGATTGTGAGGTTCCCGGTTATCTACGCAGATGGCCGGGAGATTGTTTCAATTATTGCGCCCCTGCTCCGGCCACTGCCGCCTGGTCTGAATCACAGATTTTCAAGCCGATCATGGTGATGTCATCGTCGGCATCAGCGGTGCCGCTGAAATCGAAGAGCTGGGTTCTCAACTCATCGAACAGCTCGCCCACATCCTTTTCCCGATGATCGCGCAGCATATCGTTGAGAC
>JAUUYW010000295.1 GCA_030590265.1 Candidatus Krumholzibacteriia bacterium | reverse complement strand
TTTCCGCGGCACCGGCTATTTTGCCCGCTTCGGTTTCATGACACCAAGAATGAGCACAAGAAGCAATGGCAAGGCATTGGACATCCCAACCAGCTTCTCCACATGCTCTTTGGCATGGTATTGGGGAGTTAGCTCGCCTAAGGCCCTCGATTCCTTCGCTAATTCGGTGAGTTCGGGCATCATCGGAGTCAGGAATACGATGGCATTGACCAGCAGGAACACCGCCAGGCCAAGCTTAACCTTCAGCCAAACCGGCTTTTTCTTGTATTTGGTAAGCAGAATCAACCCGGAGATGGTCTTGATGGCAATACCCGGAACGATCAGGATGAAAGCACTCTGCTCCTTGTAGATAGCAGTGTTCACCAGAGCATCCAGGTCGGTCTGGTCCAGCACATTGGCGATGACAATATGCGACAGAATACCACCCACGTACATGACCGTGCCGATGATATGCAACAAGAGCATCAGTTTATAAAAGACGGGCTTACTCATCATCTTTGGTCGCCTCCATGATGTGGATCACAGCAGCCCGGATATCCTCCTGAGTGCATTCCTCGCAGTCTCCCTTTTTGTCGTGACCCTTTTCTCCGGTAACAACCCATTTCACCAGGGTATCCAGTCCGGTGGGGAAGAACTCCGACCAATCTTTTGGCTTGCCGATCTTGGGCGAGCCGGTGATCCAGCCTTTGAAACCGCCATCGTGACATTTACCACAATGATCCTCGTAGATCTGTTGGCCATCGATTTTTTCGGTCTCGGTTTGAGCCCCGGAAATCATGGCAGTTGCAATCAGAAGGCCCATGGCCAGCAGGACAATTCTGTATTTTTGTAACATTGGTTTCTCCTTTATCTGAAACTGAATTCTTCGAAGTGGATGTCCCGGAAAGACACCCCTTTCTCCAACAATTGGTTGATGTAAGCCTCACGCATGGCTTCGGGGCCGCATATCATCACCGACCGCTCCTTGAGATTCGAGCTGCTGAAACGTCTGTCGATGGTGAACCGACCCTCTTCGTCACTGATGTTGAGGATGAATTCAATGTGAGGGTTTTTCCCGGCTAAATCCTCGATTCTATCCTTGTAGTAAGCACCCTCAGCACTGCGCACGGTCCAGACCAGAGTCACTTTGTATTCGGGTTCCAGACCTTCCAGAAAGGGAAGAAAAGGGGTAATACCAATACCACCTGCGAGCCAGATCTGGTTCTTGAAATGGGCTGTCTGGTAGTCAAACAGGCCGAATGGTCCTTCCACACTGACATGGGCGCCAACTTGCAGGCTTTCTTGCAGATCTGCCGTATAATCCCCAAGGGATTTTATCGTTACGGCCAGATCAATATCCGAAGGATGAGAACTCAGAGTGAAGGGATGGGCCTCCTTGGTGCCCAAATCCGGAATACTCAAAAAAGCAAACTGTCCAGCTTTGAAGTCCAGACGTCGATTGCCCAGGGGATGGAGGGTCAATTTGGTTGTATCATCTTGGTAGTGGTCTATGTGGACCACGCCATATTGTAATTTTCGATTGAACAAACCGTAGAGAAAGACCTTGTATACCCAGGCTGCCACACCGATGAACATCATCGCACTCACGTAACTGCGCACCAGGGGCAATTCACTGGTCAGGGTTGGCACGTTGTAAACGTGGGCTACACCCAAAAGGTAGACCACCCCCATGAGCTTGTGTGTAATTTTCCACCGACCGTAAGGGAAGATTCGTTTGACAAATGGTGCGGCGGATAGGACGATCCCAATGAGCATCAATACCAAAGCAAGAAACCCAAGGGGCTTGCCGATTGTGTACCCAGGGTCCCGAGGGATGACGATGAAGTGGAGAATCAAGAGAGATGTGGCGATGATACCGGATCGCCGGTGGATCATGTACATCTTGTCCAGGCCACCGAAAAGGCGCTCAATCCAGTGCGCCTTGGTTGCCATGAGGAAATTGATGGCGATCACCGTAACTGCCCAGGAAGAGAAGATCTCTCCAGCGATGTTCAGTGAACTCAAAGGATAATCTCCCGAATATCTCAGCAAATCCACCAACCAGAGGAGTAGATGAGTTGAGATGATGACGGGGAAGTAATTCTCTTGCCTAATTCGGCGCATGGCCATCCTTTCGGTTTTGGTGTAACCTTGTAGACAATAATAGTCGCAAATGCAACAATTGCAAGTGGAATAGTGTGGATTCACTCAACGGTGGTGTTGGAGGGGTTTGATGGACAAAAAAGTTCGCAAAATAAGGGAAAACAGCTTTGGGCTGCTTCTTAAAAAGATCTCTCTCAGAATCGAAAAAGAACTGGAACGGCGCCTGGCAAAATCCGGGCTCAGTGTCAAGACTTTCGGTATCGTCATGCTTCTTCTCGAAGAGGAAGGACTCACCCAAAAAGAATTGGGAACGCGGACTGAAGTGCCTGGCTATTCCACAACTCGAGTCCTTGATTCACTTGAGAAACAGGGATTGATCCAGAGGCGCCCCCACCCAACCAGTCGCAGGGCCAACCTTATCTATCTGACCGAGAAGGGACAGGAACTGCGTGGCCAACTGCCCATGATGATTCAAGGGGTCAACGATGACTTTTTGGCGGCTTGCAACCAGGATGAACGCAAGATGCTTCAGGGGGCCTTGGCCAAAATTCTGGAACAAAACCCGTTGGATTGATGGTATGCTTTCCCTGTCGACCTTGTTGGGTTAATTCGACCAAGGAGGTTTTCCATGAGACAAGCGCCAAAGGTACAATTATTCAGCCTATTCCTTTCAGTGGTTATCTTGATCATCGGCCCCCCTTTGGTCAGTGCTGTTTCTGCGGGAGACGATGCGGGCTTGCCTGGATCTGGCAGTTTCTGTCCGATTGGTCAGCCATGGCCAGGGTATGATCCGGACTGGATTGAGCCCGGGTCAATCAACGGCAGCGGGGAAACTTTTTACGTCCTGATAGACCCGCAAGACGGCTGTGACTGCCAGCTCGGCTTCGATGCAACAACCATTGATGTTTTCATGACTTACCCGGACGACTCTCCATTGCCCATCACCATTACGGTATCCATGGGGCTTAAACAAGCGATTGCTGACCCGAGCGGCCCCATTTCCTGGTTGCCTGGGGCAACGGTTTGCGAAACCCCGATTCGCGATTTCACCATGCACATTCACAAACCATATGTTGGCTTCGGCATTGCCCTGGAGTGCGAATGTGTCCTGATTGATGCTCCCTATTTTCTCTTCTTCACGGTCCACTCGGATATGGACCCGCCAGGGGGATTCTACACTGAAGGCGGAAAACCCGAGCTGGGACGGAACCTGGCCTCCATCGACAACCAGTGGGTCGATCTGGTCGCCGAAGGAATGTTGACGCGGGGGAATCTGGTGATTTCCGGGTCTGCCCGCTGTTGCGAACCGCCGGTCGCGGTCGATTCAAAGACCTGGAACACCCTCAAGGCATTCTTCCGTTAAGCTGTGCCAGAGAATAACTTAAAACGAGACAGTTGCGATCATCTTTAAAACATACTAATTTGATGTGGTTTATACTATTTAGCGACACCTTTCCCAACAGCCCAGGTATCTATCAGGAACGGTCCCAATGCCCAACGACCGAACATTGGATATTCACAACGGCAGTGGTGATCAAACCATGCCCCAGAATCCTTCTGCCGCCGACACACTGACCGGCAATGATCAAGCCACCCTCCCATCCGCCAAACCCAGCCTGGATTCCGAACCCGATCGAGAAATCATCGGCCCTTATCATCTGGAAAAAATAATTGGTGAAGGGGGCATGGGTCGGGTATATGAGGCCGTTCAGTATGTTCCCATCAAACGCCGGGTCGCTTTGAAAATGGTCAAACGAGGCATGGCCACCGAAGAATTCATTGCCCGTTTCGAATCCGAACGCCAGGCCTTGGCCGTGATGGACCACCCCTGCATTGCCAAGGTTTTGGACGCTGGCGCCACTGACGACGGCAAACCTTATTTTGTCATGGAATATGTGGATGGTATTCCACTGAATACCTACTGCGATGAACACAAATTGGGAATCCGGGATCGGCTCAATCTCTTCGTGAAAGTTTGCGAAGGAGTGCAGCACGCTCACCAGAAAGCCATCATCCATCGGGACCTGAAACCCAGCAACGTTTTGGTCACTACGATCGATGACCAGGCGATCCCCAAAATCATCGATTTCGGGGTGGCCAAGGTTATTGACGATGGCCTGATGAGTTCCACCATGCAAACTGGTGTGGGGCAACTGGTCGGAACCCCCGAGTACATGAGTCCTGAACAGGCGAACATGGATAGCGCGGGGGTGGACACCACTACCGATGTGTACGCCCTTGGAGTTCTGCTGTATGAGTTGTTGGTTGGAGAGCTTCCTTTTTCCACGGCCGATCTCAAAGAAAAGGGTTTCCAGGAAGTCTTGCGGATCATCAGGGAAGTGGAGCCCCAAAAACCCAGCACCAGGCTGAAGACAATGTCTTCGGGTGGTGAGACTTCCATCGAGACTGTGGCTCTCGAACGTGACATAGGGCCTGATGGTTTGCGTCGCTCTTTAAGCGGCGACCTGGACTGGATAACCATGAAGGCCTTGGAGAAAGAAAAGGTTCGGCGTTACCAGACA
>JAUUYW010000262.1 GCA_030590265.1 Candidatus Krumholzibacteriia bacterium | reverse complement strand
CCAATCCATCTCGCTGATGGAATGATGAACCCGATGAATGCTCCACAAAGCCGGTACACGATGCAGAATCCTGTGAATGCCCCACTGGATAAAATCCAAAAGAAAGAATGCCAACAGGAATTGCCCCCATATAGGCCAGGTGGCCACATGAGCTTTGCCGAGGGCCGGGACCAGAATAGAATCAACTGAGGGGATGAGGCGACGAACATGATCCAGTAGGGTATTGTCATGGGAGCCGTCTAACCTTTAATCAACACTTCAAACTCTGCCCACCATCCAAATTCATAATCTGACCCGTCATGGCTTCATTGGCCAACAGAAAGAGCATCGCCGAACAAACTTCAGCGGGAGTCACAATGCGCCCGATAGGGATTTCATCCCGGGTGGTGTGTTTGTAATCGCCAGAACTGGGACTCGGGGGCAAAACAGCCCCAAGGGCAAGCTCGTTGACTCTCAGGCGTGGAGCCAGGGCAAGAGCCAGGTTGCGGGTCAGGCCATGCAGCCCCCACTTACTCATGTTATAGGCAAAGTCATCCGAAGCCGCCCGCAAGGAACGAAAATCGTTCAAATTGATCACGTCGCCACGACCCTCGTCACCCAACACTTCAAAAAGTGTCTGGGCCATGATGAAGGGAGCCCGCACGTTCACATTCTGGAAATCATCCCAGGTGTTGGCCGAGGTGGTTTGGGCCGATCCGTGACCATACTGGGAGGCGTTGTTGATCAAAATATCCAGGGGTTTGTCCATGGCTTCGGAAGCGCGGTAAACCAGATCCTCGGCCATGAAAGAGTCCACCAAGTCTGTCTGGAGTAGGACCACTTGGACACCCCGGCTTCTCAATTCATCGGCGGTGGCGTGGGCTTCGAAATCCGATTGGTTGTAGTGCAAGACGATATCAGCGCCCTGTTCAGCCAGGGCCCGGGCAAGGTGTCGCCCCAAACGCCGAGCGCCTCCCGTAACCAGGGCCTTGCGGCCAGCCAGAAAGCCCTGAGCCGGCCATACTTTTTTCCTGCTGCTTTCAACTTTATCGACAACCATGCTAACTCCAGATTTTTGTTCAGTTTTTCAGTTTATCAATTCAAGACCACAACAATAGCGCCAGAACCGCCCCAATAAGCAGGAGCCTCTCGCCAGCTTGAAACAATGGCAGGATTGTCATCGCACCATTGGCGGGTCAAAGGCCCCAGCACGGAAATTCCCTGGTCAGAGTTCTGTCCTTTGCCATGCACGACCAAGACCTCACCAACACCCTGGCGGGCATAACCATGCAGCTGGGTAGCCAGTCGATCCAGGGCTTCTTCGGCGGAAATCTTTCTCAGGTGGATTGTTGGCGGAGCCTCGGGTCCGCGAGATGGTTTTTTGCTGTCGGGCAATTCTTCCACTGCTTCGTAGCGGATGGAACGACGCATTCCCCGGCGAGGAGAACTCCCGCTGGATTCTTTCTTTGGTTTTTTCCCCCGCTTGCTTCCCATGTCCTGCACCTTGGTTCGACCAAAAGAAACCGATATGGATATAATACCCTTTCGGTTCAGAATGACCAAATTTCGCTTTATGTTTTCTTAAAAAGAGATGGTCAGATCTTTGGCTGCTTCCGCCAATTTTTTGTCGGCTGTCCAAAAGGATATCCCCTCAAGGACAGTTGAAGCCAGGAGATGGATGTCGACAAATCCCAGCCCTTTGCCCATGAGATTTCTCGATTCTACAAAATCCAGGTACTCATCTTGATCAACAACGGATACAGAGGGAAGTGAGTAGAACAGCTTCAGGAGTTCTTCCCTGTTTTTCATATTTCCACAGGCCAATTCTCCAATAATGAAAGGATGACAGGCAACCGAGCCCAAATTCAGTCGAGTCACCAGTTCAGGATTGCTCTTTCTGAAGTGGTTGATCCAAATGTTTGTATCCACAAGGATCATTTTAGGGCCTGGACCTTCTTCTTGGAGATATCCGGAGGTTTTTCTCGCTGCCGCCCAGTTTGGCAAGTCGTTTGGCGCTTTCCAGGGCAATCAGAGCCTCAAGACCCAGACGGACCAAGGATGTTTTTTCACTTATGCCCGTCAATTTTGACGCTCTTTCAAGGAGGGTGTCTTCGATATTTATGGTTGTTCTCATGGCGGCCTCTCTTGTGGATATGCTCTATTTATGCATATGAGTATGGCATATTTAAGCATATCACACAAGTCTGTCCTGCTGCAAATCTGCTTCCAAAACTTTCAAAACCTAATTTTGGATAAACTTGGCTGGCTTGATTGATTTCAAATCCCCAACCCAGAAAAAACCGTTACTTCACGATCCAAACGGTCACCCAACTTATCTTTTTCAACTTCCATGTTGAAAAGAGTCTGAAGGTTGATCCAGAACAATTCCGTTGTGCCAAAAAACCGAGCCAAACGAAGGGCCGTGTCTGAGGTGATTGCCCGCTTCCCATGGACAATTTCATTGATTCGCCTGGCTGGAACACTGATTTCTTTGGCAAGCCTGTATTGGCTGATACTCATGGGATTCAGGTACTCCTCAAGCAATATTTCGCCTGGGTGAATTGGAGGTAGTTTCTTGCCCACCATGTCTATCCTCACTAATGGTAGTCTACAATTTCCACATCAAAGGAATCGCCTTTGCAGACCATTTTCCTTTGAAAGATCGAATCATTTTTATATTAACGCATCTCGTTATTAACGTCAAGCGTTACTATACACGACGCCTGTTTTCCTGAAGTTCTGAAATCTCCCCGCAAATCCTCTCTCATAACAATCAAGAGCCTAAAAATTCTTCGTGCCATCGACAACCAAATCAAAAACAACCCCATCCCAAGTACCACCCAAGCCACCAAACGCCACGTCTCTGGAACAATTGCTGTCAAACGACTTACCCAAGTCAACGGCAACAACAACGACACCAGCAACAAAAAGATCACATTCAACACCCTGTGCACCAGCAAAACACCCCAACGAATTCGACCAATCGGCTGTTCCAAAGGACTACTCAGATCTTTAAGACCAAGCACATCACACAAAGCCCAATAACCATCCGCCCTGATAAACGGAATCAGACTCCAACCAACAGCCAGCCAAGTCATTTTCGCAGCCAGCAACATCGATGGCGCGAAACTCGTCAAAGCGGCAGCCCCCATAACCAGCAAACCTCCGTAGGCTGCCTGAACTGCCACACCCGCCAGATCAACCCTTAGCTTTCCAGCCGTTGTCAGCATTGAGATGGCGGAGACATCGTTGTGCAAGACCGGAATGACAAAGAGAATTCCCCCACCGATCCCGCCGGCGGGATATCCCTGGGCAGACAAGGCTGCCGCATGGCCCAGTTCATGCAAAATTGCCCCCGCAAAAAATAATCCGAAAGCCGGCAGCCAGTGGACGCTTGCCGAAGATGACATCCTGGCTGCCCAAGGCAACAACAAGGGCCCAGCAAGCCCAGGAACAACCAGCAAAAAAAGGCCCCACTTTTTTGTCCAAAACTCCAACGGTCGGGCCAATACCCTGGTCCAATGAGCCGAAATCAAGGGGATACGCCACCAGAGGGCCCGCCTGGAGTGCCGCGAAGACTGCAAGTCCTGCACCTCTGCCAGACGGTCCGCCATTTGGATGATTTTAGTTTCGCTCCAACCGCATTGATCAGCCTCATTTCCTTTTCGCAAACAGTCGAGCACCTCCTCGTATGAAGGACGCTTGCCATGCAACGGAAGCAACCACCTGGCCGGGATGGGCGGCACGACCAACCGCTGTTGCCCGGTGTTGATGACCCACTGCCCCGTGGGGTGGGACAGGACTTGCCACTTGGGCCTCACCTTACCCACCCAACCGGGCAATGCCCAACAGGCACAACCGCAAAGCATGAAACTTCACCCAGTGGATGCCGTGCTCCTCACTCAGTTTTTGCAGTGTGGGCTGGCTATCGCGCAAAGACTGGAGATCTTGATCCCGCAGGCCTTCCGCCGGATAGAAACGGTCTTCCGTCAGATCAACCAGGACATCACCCGGCCACACTTCCACACTCCTATCCAGAAGCATGCGAACCGAGTCGGCGGAGCGTTCCAGGCAAACATTGAAGGCATGAATGAAATCTTCCCTCAAACCTGTTGGCACCCGGGACCCCTGATCCATTCCGGGGCTGAAGCAGGCACTTGCCTGGCGCAGCATGATCCAGTATTGCCATTGTTCAGGACGGGTCATGACTTCGCTGAAGATCCAGTCGTAGAGCAGGCGAGTCACCTGCCGGGGATCATCTTTGCGCAACCACTGTTGGCTCGGCTGTTTTTCCCAGACCAGCTCTCCATCGCCTGACCAGTGCAAGGCCACCGGATGAACCGGGCACTGCAAACGACAAATCAATCGAGCCAGACCGGTCCTGACCCGAATGTCCCGACCAGGCAGGGTGTAGGTCATGCCATTTTTGCGGGTGCCGTTCATGCCATCGGTGCCACTGTTGCCGTCCAGATAAGCCAGCACCGGACGTCCATCCCTGATCACCTTGAAGAGGCGCCGCACGAAACCCGGCTCCCCCACAGAAATCCATTCCACTTCTCCCCGGTGCCCAAGGCGCTTCTTCAACTTGGCCGTCGACTCGAGGAAATTGCCCTTGGCCGTTGGGTTGAGAAGGATCACTGGATCGAGACCCGCTGCCAGATAGGGTTCCGCCAAAAGATTGTAGGGCCCCTGATGAAATGAGATCACAAGACCCGATTTGATCTCAGGGTGATCTTCAAGAAATCTGCGGCCGGGGGCCAGAATACTCTGGTCCCCCGTCCACAGTCCGGCAAGAGCCTCCCGTTCTCTTGCCAGCAACTGTTCATGCTCGTCCTTGAGCTGCAGAAGGTCGTCCCATTCGGCTTCTGGCCAGAGAGCCCGCAAGGTCCACAAGTCCCAGACCGCCGATGGATTCTGGGCAAGGGCTTCAACCCGCCGGTCGGGCCCGGAACTCCTCAGAGTTCCGGACCGCGACGGGCGGGTGTTTTCATGGCTGGGAATCAAACTTCTCTCCCGCCGGGAATTTCACCTGTGTCAATGGGGTCATCGATATTGATATCGTTACCACTGCATTTGTCGTGGCAACAATTCTCACCATCAAAAAGGTTTCCCTCCACCACATCACCGCTGGGCACCAGATAACTGACCTCGAGTCGTTCTTCCAGTTGGCTGATTTTCAGGGGTTTGAGGCTTTCGTTCATTTGGCTGACATCCTTGTCT
>JAUUYW010000517.1 GCA_030590265.1 Candidatus Krumholzibacteriia bacterium | reverse complement strand
TGATGATCAACGGATAAAGGAAAGATTCAAACTGCGAGGCCATCACCAGGTAAACCAGGAAGACAGCCAGCAGGATCGCCATCTGCAACGACCGGAAACTTTTGGTCATCTCGTCATTTTGGCCACCCAGTTCCACGGTGATGCCGGCAGGAAGACTGAATTCACGCAGGAGCTCCCGAATTTCAACCGAAACCGAACCCAGATCCCGGCCGCTGAGGTTGGCCGAAACGATGGCCACTCGCTTGCTGCCCAAACGGTGGATTTCCGATGGACCGATCACCACTTCCATGTCGGCCAGGGAAGCCAGGGTGATGGGAATGCCATCGCGTTCGGTGACGATCAAATCCTGCACCGCAGTCAGGGTATTGCGTTGTTCGCTGGTGTTCAATACGCGGATGTCCACATGGCGTTCACGGTCTCGGAATCGGCTGGCCACCGTACCACGAATCTTATCCCGAACCGTTGCGGAAACACCACCGAGAGTTAGTCCAAAACGATTCAGTTTGTCACGATCGAAACTAACCTGCACTTCAGGGGACCCCGGCACCATGCTCAACCTGATATCCCGCAAACCATCCACCTTTTGCAAACGTTCAGCCACCATATCAGCAGTGCGTTGCAAATCGGGCAAACTGTAGCCGTAAACATCGACTTCCACCGGCGCGCCAAACGCCAGAAGGGCCTGGCGGCGAACCTTCATTTGAAGCATCGGATGCTCTTTGAGAACTTCCCGAATTCTTTCCAGTGCCACGGCCTCGGCCGTGGATGTTGACTCATCCAGCCGCACATGGACTTCGGCACGATTTTCTTTGCGGCGCTGGGCACTGGTCTCACCATCTCGGGAAACGCCCACGTCACCAGCAACCAGGGCAATGCCTGGCAACTTGGCCAGTTTCTTCTCCAGATTGGCCACTTCATGATCCGTCAAGCTGAGGGGAGTTCCCTCGGGCATTTCCAAAGCCAGGGTAAACTCGCCCCGGGACAAAGGTGGTACCAATTCAGTTCCCAGGCTTGGCCACAGCATGAAAGCCCCACCGGCCAAAACCAGCACCAGAAAAACGACCACCAGACGATTCCTCAGGGACCAATCAAGAATGGCGCCATAGGAACTCTGCAAAAGGGGAAAAGTGCGTTCAAAAGACCAAGTAAAGGGCCACATCAAAATCATTACCAAACGCTTCAAAAATGCCACAAAAAAGGTTACGCCGCGGCCCAACAACAAAGGCAACCCCAGGACAAGGAAAAGAGCAAACAACTGGACGCCTCGAAAAATTACGAACCGCGAGGTGGCATGCCGGCGCCAGGCATTGAGCCAGGTGGTTCCGGGGTCATCATTTTCCTGAGAAATCAGCTTTCCCTCACCCAGACGGGAGCCACGAACCCGTTGCCCAAAGGCCACAGCCATGGGTGTAAAGGTCAATGAGAGGATCAAGGAGACCGCCAGGCTGAACGTAACAGTGAGGGCCTGATCCCTGAATATCTGCCCGGCAACTCCAACAACCACAAAGACGATGGGCACAAACACGGCCAGGGTAGTCAAAGTCGAGGCTGTCACCGCGCCAGCCACTTCGCTGGCTCCAGTAGCGGCAACTTCACCCGGGTCGAGTCCTTCAGCAGCCAGCTCCCGACGACGATGAATGCTTTCCAAAACAACAATTGAATTGTCCACCCACATCCCTACCCCCAGAGCCAAACCACCCAGCGACATGATGTTCAGGGAAACACCCCTTGTCAGCATCAGGATAAAAGTTGCCACAATGGAAATGGGAATGGCGATGCCAATGATCATGGTGCTGCGGAAATCCCGCAAAAAGACAAACAAAACGACAATGGCCAACAAACCACCGATCATGGCGTTGTTGCGAACCTCCTGCACCGCCGAAGCAATGAACAGGGACTGATCAAATAGAATCTCCAGCTTGACACCATCAGGCAGCCGCGCCCTCAGGTTGTCCAAATGACCGGTCACTCCCCGAGCCATTTCCACAATGTTGGCATCGCCTTCTTTGAAGATGGCGATCTCCACGCTTTCCTGTCCATCGATATGCGTGACGGTGGTGCGTTCCTTGTGAGTGCGGAAACCCCTGGCGACTTCGGTCAAACGAATGGGTTTGCCATCCACCAGACCTACCGTGACATTCTCAATGTCCTGCAGATTTTCGAACCTGCTGAGAGTGCGCACAATATACTCGGCATTGCGGTCTCGCAGTCGGCCGCCGGATGCGTTGATGTTTTCTGCGGCCAAAGCCTGACTCACCGCTCCAATTTGCAGACCCAAGGCC
>JAUUYW010000311.1 GCA_030590265.1 Candidatus Krumholzibacteriia bacterium | reverse complement strand
CGCACCACTTTTGGCGGGATCAAAAGCCTGTACCGCCAGTGAAAAATGAGGTAAATAAGGGGTACCATACGCTTCCTTCTCCTTCTCAACCATTAATCAGGGTGATCAATTGAGTCTTCTTTCCACGGAAAACATCTCAGTCCAACTTTCTGCTCCCGTGGTGAGAGCAATCAAAAAAGGACATCCCTGGATTTTTGACAAAGGAATCCTGAAACAAAACAAAGCCGCTTCGCCAGGCGACTTGGCAATCCTGTACGATCAAAAACGAAAATTTGTCGGCATTGGTTTGTTTGATCCTGATTCTCCCATCAAAATTCGTGTTCTGCACCGTGGAAAGCCCGCAACCCTCAATACTGAATGGCTAAAAGAAAAGCTGAGCAATATTTTTGCCCTAAGATCTGAATTGATCAACGATCCCCAAACCACGGGGTATCGCCTGGTGAGTGGTGAAAATGACGGAATGCCTGGACTGGTGGTGGATCAATATGATCAGACTTTGGTTTTCAAACTGGATACAGTTGCCTGGCTGCCGCATCTGGATCATTTGAAATCAACATTTTGTGACCTGATTCAACCCGAGAGAATTGTCCTTCGGGTCAGCAGGACAGTGGCAACAGCACCATCCTGCCCAGACCATCTCAAAGAAGGGTGTGTTATTTACGGTCTCAAGTTGAGTGGCCCAGTGATATTTCTTGAAAATGGGCTCAAATTTGAAGCCGAACCGATCATTGGGCAAAAGACCGGGTTCTTTCTGGACCAAAGGGACAACAGGGCCCGGGTCGGCCAACTTTCCCGAGGGAAAAATGTTTTGAATGTTTTTTCCTATACCGGGGGATTTTCTCTCTATGCCGCCGCCAACGCAGCCAAATCCGTGACCAGTCTTGACCTGAGCAAGCCTGCCTTGGATGCTTCGTTGAATAATTTTGAATTGAACAGGCAAATTCCCAATATCTCAAAGGTCCCTCACATTCTCCTGTGTGATGACGCTTTCGACGCCTTGCGCAGGCTTGCCGCAGAAGGCAAAAAATATGGCGTTGTGATCCTCGACCCGCCTTCATTTGCAAAAAAGCTGACGGATGTTCCCGGGGCCTTGATAGCCTATGAACGATTGGTGAAACTGGGGTTAAAAGTATTGGAAAAAGATGGTGTGTTGGTATCAGCATCCTGCTCGGCAAGAGTTCCTGCGGTAACGTTTTTCGATACTGTCATCAGGGCGGCAGCCATGGCCAAGCGCCCATTGCAAGTCATTGAAAAAACATCTCACGCCATTGATCACCCCATTGGATTTCCTGAAGGTGCCTATTTGAAATGTATCTTTGCCAGAGCGTAGATTCGATGCTGACGGATCAGATGGTGGTGGCAGAAAAAAACGACCGGCCAATTCCCAATGGCCGGTCGTTTCATTTTTGTATCGCTGAGGGTCGAATTATTTGACCAAGGTCATCATCCGAGCCTGAGGCTCCATCCCCTCAACCTGAAGACGCGACATATAGGTTCCGCTGGGAACTTTGCGTCCCGATTGATCGGTGCCATTCCAGGTCACTTCATGACGCTGGCCACTGGCAAAAGAACCACTAACAAGGGTTTTCACAACCCGTCCGCGCAGATCCAGAACTTCCAGATTCACGTTCAGGTCGCCACTTCCATCAGCCAGTTCAAAGGCGATGGTGGTCATGGGATTGAAGGGGTTGGGATAACCCGGCAACAAATGATGACGAGCGGCGATGCCATCGCCAGCAGCCGCAGTGGCCAACTCGCCGACGGCACTTGTGACAGCCTGGCCCAGGCCCGCGGCGTTGGGCCCGCCACGCCATTTGATGATGCCGTCGCCGCCAATGACGAAGACGTAATCCATGTTGGTGTTGTAATCGTCGGGAATGCCATTTTGGTTGCCGAGCATCAGCACCGGATGAGTCCAGCCACTGTTGGTGGGGAAGATTTGAACTTGAGCAGGAGCTCCATCCCAGATGTCGATGGCGAACAGTTCAATTTCATCTTCGCTGTAATTGCTTGCGAGTGCCTCCAGACCGGGGGCATTGGAAATGCAGCCGCCTCAGGCGTAGCCAATGACGAACATGATGGAGACCTGTCCGGTCTGTTCGCTCAAGGTGTAGGTGCCGCCGTCGAGCACGGTTAAGGTGTAATCAATTGCGGGAGTGCCGACATCGCCATTGGCGGCCAAGGCGGCTCCGCTGAAGGCAAGGGTGGCCAGAAGGGCCGTTGCCAGGGTTAACTTGCGCATTTTCATCATTTTGGACCTTTCGTTCAGTCTTAAGCCTATAAAAGAGATATGAATAGTCTTGTTTATAGATATAGGAAGGAAAAAAGAGAGCGCAAGGGGGTGGTGTTGGAATTATTATAGTAATGAATCGTTCAAAAATAGTGAACTGCATTGGGTTCAGACCCAGAGAAGTTCCCGCTGGCGGGAACTCGGGTCAAATTAAACCTGCCCGCAATAGTTCCCGCCAGCGGGAACCAAGACAAGTTTCCTCTTATCCCAATGCCTGCAGTGCAATGACCGAATTCAGCCCACGCCTCAAAGCCCGAATTCCATCCACAGCTGCTCGTCCGCCCGACAAAGTAGTGATGCAGGGGATATCGATCCCTCGGGCCTCCCGCCGAATGGCACTCTCATCGAACCGACTTTGTTTGCCCAGCGGGGTATTGATAACCATCTGCACTTCACCCGCCCGGATGGCCTGACCAATATCCGGCGACCCTTCGCCAACCTTGGCGATGATGGTGGCAGGCACACCTTCAGCCCGTAAAAAGCGAGCTGTTCCCCCGGTGGCCATCAAGGAAAATCCGAGGGCGTGAAGGTCCTGGGCAATAGGCAGCAACTCCGCCTTATCATGGTTGTTCACACTGACAAAAACAGTCCCGGCTGAAGGCAGCCCTTGCCCCGTAGCCAGCTGCGCCCGTGCAAAAGCTTCTCCAAAATCCGCGCCGATTCCCATGACCTCACCCGTGCTTTTCATCTCCGGCCCCAGCAGATGGTCGGTGCGGGGAAACCGTCGGAAGGGAAAGACGGGGCCTTTGACAAAGCACTGTTTGAATTGGGTGACTTCTTCCACGCCCTGATCCGCCAGGCTGATTCCCAGCATGCACCGGGTGGCGACCATGGCCAGATCCACGCCGGTGGCCTTTTCCAGGAAAGGCACCGTGCGTGAGGCGCGGGGGTTGATCTCCAGAACAAAAATTTGTCCCCGGTAGCTGGCGAATTGAATGTTCATCAATCCGACCACGCCCAATTCCAGGGCAATGTTCCGCGTGTGTTGGCGCATGACTTCGATTTCTTCAGACGTGGTCTTGTAAGGCGGCAAAACGGCGAAGCTGTCTCCGCTGTGAATGCCGGCTTCTTCAATGTGCTGCATGATGCCGCCGATGAGCACATCCTGGCCATCGCAGACCGCATCCACATCGAACTCAACTGCGTCTTCCAGAAACTGGTCGATCAACACCGGATGGTGGCCGCTGACCAGGGCAGCCGCGGCAAAAAACTCATCCAGACTTTCGGCGTCGTATACCACACGCATGGCTCGACCGCCCAGTACGTAACTGGGACGCACCATCACGGGATAACCGATGCGCTCGGCAACTATCAAGGCTTCGTCCAGGCTGAGGGCGCTGCCGGCTTCGGGGAAGGCAATGCCCAAAGTGGTGAGCAGTTTGCCGCAACGATCGCGGTCTTCGGTGCGGTCGATGGCTTCCAGGCCCGTGCCCAGCAAAGGGACTCCGGCCTGGCTCAATTGGGCTGCCAGGTTCAGGGGTGTTTGTCCGCCCAGGGTGACGATCACTCCTGTGGGTTGTTCCACGTTGACGATGTGCATCACTTCTTCAAAGCGCAGGGGCTCAAAGTACAATCGATCGGAAGTATCGTAGTCTGTGCTAACGGTTTCGGGGTTGCAGTTGATGAGGATTGCTTCCACGCCTTCGGACCGCAAAGCTTGCACGGCATGGCAACAACAGGTGTCGAATTCCACGCCCTGACCGATGCGGTTGGGGCCGCTGCCCAGGACAATAACTTTGCGACGGGAGGTTGGCCGACTTTCGCAGGGGCCACTTTCCCAGGTGGAATACATGTAGGGAGTTTCGCTGGCGAATTCGCCGGCGCAGGTGTCGACCCGGCGAAAAACCGGGGCCAGGTTTTGATCTTGTCGGGCTGCCAAAACCAGGTTGGTTTTGCGATCCAACAGTTCTCGGTCCGATAGGTCCAGTTCCATTTGGGATGCCGACGATGCCCAGGACGAAGACGGCCACTGCAACAGACGAGCAATGGCCCGATCGCTGAAACCCTCTCGTTTGGCCTCGCGCAACAACTCGGGTGGCAGTTCGTCCAGCTCGAAACTCCGCAGCCGTCCTTCCACTTCCATCAGCCGGCCAAGG
>JAUUYW010000364.1 GCA_030590265.1 Candidatus Krumholzibacteriia bacterium | reverse complement strand
GCAAAGGAGTAATGTCGTCGATGATACGAATTCCACGCCCGTGCGTT
Organism: Candidatus Krumholzibacteriia bacterium; assembly: GCA_030590265.1. Classification (GTDB taxonomy): domain Bacteria; phylum Krumholzibacteriota; class Krumholzibacteriia; order LZORAL124-64-63; family LZORAL124-64-63; genus LZORAL124-64-63. Next base: position 3,751 of record JAUUYW010000364.1, on the reverse strand, counting down.
GCCGTCACCAGGGAGTTCTCCCTCTCCTGAATCACCATGTCGCGCACGCTGGCCTGGGGATAATTCTCTTCGAATCGTGCCCAGTGCAGGCCGCGGTCCAGGGTAATAAACAGACCGCTTTCAGTGCCCAAAAACAACAAATCCGCATTGACCGGATCTTGCCGGATTACGTGGGCATGGCCATAAACCTCATCAGTGGCAATGCTGATCCAGGTGCGTCCCATATCCAACGTATGGTAGACATGGGATTGCATGTCGCCGGTTCGGTGACCATCAAAAGTAGCAAAAGCCTCGTTGGGATTGTGCCTGGATGCTTCCACACAACTGACCCAGGTGCCCTCGGGCAAACCTTCGATATCCTTGTTTGCCCGGCGCCACTTTTTGCCTTCATCCGCCGTCACCTGCAGATTGCCATCGTCGGATCCAACCCAGAGGAGGTTATTGTTCAAAGGCGATTCGCAAATGCTGAAAATGGTGCAATGGTTCTCGGCTGCTGTGTTGTCGACGGTCAGCCCGCCGGATTCTTCCTGCCGCTGTTTGCTTTTATCATCAGTGGTCAAATCCGGTGAGATGATTTCCCACGATTCACCCTGATCAGTGCTACGGTGGAGGAACTGGGAACCCACATACAAGCGAGTTGGGTCCGTAGGACTGGTGGCAATGGGCATATTCCAATGGAATCGCAGGTCAGGGCCATCAGCCGAAGGCAGGGGCTTGATGTCCTTGCTTTCACCGGTGCGCAAATCCTTGCGACTGATATTGCCGCCTTGCCACTCCCAATAGACAATATCCGGATCCTGGGGATCCACAGCCATGGCAAAGCCATCGCCGCCACCCACATTGACCCAATCGGAGTTTTCAATGCCCGAAGGTGAACGCGAAGGAGCGTACCAGCTGCCGTTGTCCTGCAAACCGCCGTACACCCGGTAGGGCTCGCGGTTGTCCACATTCACCCGATAGAACTGAGCCACCGGAAGGTTGGAAACATGCCTGAAACCATCACCCCGGGCATGGCTGATATAGACACCGCCATCAGTACCCAAAACCAGATGCCGAGGGTTGTTGGGGTTAATCCACAAAGCATGACCGTCTGCATGGACCCAACCACCGAGACCCTGGAAACGCTTCCCGCCATTGCTGCTGAAAAGCATCCAGGTGTTCATTTTGTAAATTCGGTCATGATCCTGGGGGTCGGGAACCAGATGACTGAAGTAGAAAGGCCGGCCCTTGATGGACTTTTCATCAGTGGTCTGATGCCAGCTTTCGCCCAAATCATCCGAGCGATAGAAGGCGGAGGTATCGCTCTCCACCGCTGCATAAATCACACTGGTGCGAGACGGCATCACAGCAATGGCAATGCGTCCCAGGTCACCTTCCGGCAATCCTTTTTCTAGCTTTTTCCAGGTCTTGCCGCCGTCCATGCTCTTGTGCAAACCACTGCCGGGTCCACCGCTTTCAAAAAAATCAGGGGACCTGCGGAACTGCCACATGGCCGCGTACAAGATGTCCGGTTCCTGGGGATCGATGTCAATGTCGGAGCAGCCAGTGTTCTCGTCGATGTACAGAACATTCGACCAGGTTTCACCGCCGTCTTCACTTTTGTAGACACCTCGCTCTTCATTGGCGTCCCAAAGATGACCCAGTACGGCCACATAAATAATCTTGGGGTCGGTGGGATGAAGGATGATCTCGGCGATGTGCTCGCTGTCTTTCAAACCCTTGTTGACCCAGGTTTTTCCACCATCGACGGTTTGGTAAATTCCATCCCCAACCGAGACGCTGTTGCGCACCCAGACTTCGCCGGTTCCGACCCAGACAGTGTCCGGACGAGCCTGGTCGATGGTCACCGCTCCGATGCTCTGGCAATGATCATCGAAAACGGATTCAAACCCGATGCCGCCGTTGCGACTGCGCCAAACACCTCCGCCACCGGTGCCCACGTACATTAACCGTGGGTCGTTGTCTTGCACATCGAGGGCGCTGATGCGGCCACTCATCACTGCGGGGCCAATATCCCGGGCACGCAGGTCACCAAAAACGTGTGTGCCTATGGGAAAGCCTGCATTGTCCTCTGTTGCCGGCTCTTCGCCGAAACCAATGGCGGCACCTAACAACAGAACAAGTCCCAGTACCAGGGCTGAGGGTTTCATGATGGACCTCTATTCGGTTTTGGCAGCTTCAGGTTCGGCTGCGGCCTCGGGCATGACAAATAGCGCTTTATCAAACTCAATACCATATTCCACGGATTCGATGACGATCTGGTTGACCGTGGTTTCACCCATTCGTGTTTCCATGGAGAAGGGCATTACAATGCCGTCAACTTCATGGAAATCACTCATGTAGGTATCGGATTCGATAACCTTTTCTTCCCAGTTGATGGTTGTGGAGGCCTTGATGACCAGGAAATATTCCTGATCCATGAACATGTCCATGACCATGTCGTCGTGGGTGTCCAGCCTCAGCTGGTAAACCGGAGTGCCTTCCACATCCGCCTCGCCGATGTATTCCACGGTGTAACCTTTGTCTTCGTAGCCGATGAGCATTCCATCCATGTTTGCCTGGATTTTGAAGCTCTTGGTCTCCAGCTCGCCCATTTCCTGGGCAACGGTAATTCCGGCCATGGGGTTGATGGTCCAGCCCTTCTCGCCGTCATAAGCCTGAATCATTTTCATGCCCATGATTTCCACTTCCAGGCGCATCATGTTGGGGCGGGTTTGTTTCATGACGAATGGAAATTCCATGCCCTGGGCCAGGGCTTTGCCATGTGAGAGGGAAGATTGGATGGATTTGATTTTATCCACTCCACCGGTGGCTTCGATATTTTTTTCGATGAGTTCCTTGGCGTCCATGGCGGAAGAGATTCCGGTGAATAGGATAAGGGAAAGCGAGATGAGCAGAGCGATAGTAAATGACTTTTTCATGTCATTTTCTCCTTGGGTCGGGGATATCCAGGCCACCATTGTGGTGGATTGGAAAAGGTACTACGGGTCTAAAAGCGAACAGGTTCCATTTTCTGGGTTTTACTACCCGGGGCTGGTTTGTTTTATTCCAGCCGGCTGGAATTTTGAGTGTCATGAAACCCAAATGGAGAGTCTGGGGTTTTTGAGAGCAGGAAATAGTTTATGGGTATCTAGTTATGGGTTCAAGAGATTGCTGGAATTATGTTGGGTTTTTCGTTGAACTCCCCCAATGCGGGCCTGGTGTTGTTGTGCTAGTATCACCACTCTCAACCTGGCGCCTGATTTGTATTTCGCCAATGGGTGATGGAGATACCCTTTGCTACTCAGATCGAATGGAAACAAAAACCAGTGATTCAATTGGGTGAATTTGAGAAATGGATTCAATATTGGCCACAACGAACGGTTGCTGGCCTTATTTTGCTCTTGGTTTCTGTCATTTCTTTGGTTTGCCTTACCCTCACTCCCTCTTGGGGTGCGGAAATCCACTTTCGACAATTGTCAGTGAATGATGGCCTATCCCAGAGTCATGTCGAATCCATTGTCCAGGATCACCAGGGATATATCTGGCTCGGTACAGCCCTGGGGCTCAACCGATTCGATGGTTACCAAGTGGATTCCTTTTTGCACAGTCCCGAGGATTCAACAAGCCTGCGTGATGACCTCGTTCTGTGTCTGTTCACCGATTCCAAAGGAGCGGTTTGGGTTGGCACGAATGCTGGACTGGATCGTTTTGAACAGAAGACCAATTCCTTCTCACATTGGCCGAGTTCCTCATCCCAACCAAACGATCT
>JAUUYW010000237.1 GCA_030590265.1 Candidatus Krumholzibacteriia bacterium | reverse complement strand
TTCCAGGACAGATAAAACGGATCGATGGGAATGCAATGCCCGCCCAGGCCGGGCCCGGGGTAGAACGGCATGAATCCGAAGGGCTTGGTGGCGGCTCCTTCGATGACTTCCCACACGTCAATATCCATGGCTTTGCACATCAGGGCGATCTCATTGACCAGGCCGATGTTCACACTGCGGAAGGTGTTCTCCAGCAACTTCACTGTTTCAGCCACGCGCACTGACGATACCGGCACCACCGTCTCCATAATCTGCTCATAGAGATTGCGGGCCACCTCGGTGCAAGCAGGAGTTACGCCGCCAACGACCTTGGGAATATTTTTTGTATTGTAAGTGGGGTTGCCCGGATCAACGCGCTCGGGAGAGAAGGCCAGGAAGAAATCCTTGCCCACCACGGCGCCATTTTCGGACAGCAAAGGCAGAATAACCTCTTCAGTGGTGCCGGGGTAAGTAGTGCTCTCCAGGATCACCAGCATACCGTCATGCAAACAGGGCGCGATGGCACCAACAGCTGACTGGATATAGGTAATATCAGGATCTTTGGTCTTGCCCAAAGGTGTGGGCACACAAATGTTCACGCTGTCCACTTCGGCGATGCGAGACATGTCGGTGGTGGCCTCCAAAAGGCCTTTGTCCACCACTTCCTTCAGTTCGGCTGCGTCCACATCAATGATATAGCTCTCGCCGCGGTTGAGAGAGGCGACCTTTTTCTCGTCCACGTCAAACCCAACAACCTTGAAACCCGCTTGGGCGTAGGATACGGCCAAGGGAAGGCCCACATAACCCAACCCGATCACACCAAGACATGCTTTCCGGTCAGCCAAACGTTGGATTGCGAAATTCATTTCAGATCCCCTCATTATTTTTTCTTGAACTGTTGTCATTTGAAGGTCGGAGCTTGCCAAAGCAATAAAACCCGACGTGGTTCTCGGTCAAACTACCCATCGACACCTGCCAGAAAAAATTTAACGGAAGTTGGCAGCCGTCCTGGATGTGCTAAGTTAATGGAAACCAATAGGACTTGTGGGTGTTGATGAATAACCCCAGCTCCCCTCCGTGGTCATCTGACAAAGGTCCAGGAATAATGCTTCTCAAAGCTCTGCCATCCATCCGAACAATAACCAAATTCCTGATTTCCACAACCTTCATCGTCCTATTGGGTTGTGTGGGTTTTTCAAACGTTTTGGCCGGTCCGGTGATTGCCGTGGGCAAAGATAGCAAGCCCCCGGACCCTTTCTTCGTGGCCCCGCATATTCCATTTAATTGCAACGCCTTGGACACCCTTGAGCTGTCTCCCGGCCACGTCGATACTTTGCGCAACGATACCACCGATGGCCCCACCGAACTGCCGGGTTACAATTGTGCCCCCTGGGCTGAAGAAGGGCCGGAACACATTTACCGTCTTGATGTGATGGCCGAATTGGAGTTTTGGGCCGGATTGCGTGAAATGGGCGACGAGGATTTGGACATCTTTCTGCTTAACTATTGCGACACAGACAGTTGCCTGGTCGGCGCCAACACCGAGTTCAGCATCCAGCTGCAACCTGGCACCTATTATTTGATTGTCGACGGCGCCGGCACCAGTTCACCTGCCGCCGGACCCTATGCCGTGGCCTTTGAAACCCGCTATCTGGGTATTCCAACTCAAGCCTGCGATGAAAGTATTCCAACCTCGTTACCCTATGGGGGTGGACCTGTTACCCTGACAGGAGACCTCTTCGGCAGCCCCAATTATGTGCAAACCTACGATTGCAGCCCCATCATCGAACTGGGCGGCGAAGCCTGGTATGCCATCACCCTGGAGCAATATCACAACTTCACAGCCACAACCACCATCCTGCACCCTAACCTTGATGCGGCCATTTGGCTTTTCGACGGTTGCGGACCCAGCGCTGAATGCCTCGCTTTTGCCGATGAAGTGACCGCTGGTGAGTCTGAAAGCCTGAGCTGGGTCAACCATACGGGCCAAGCCGTTACGGTCTATCTTGCCCTGGACAGCTATCGCCCGGCCTCTGAATTCAGCGGCTATTTTGAATTGGTAATCGACACTCTGCAGAATGTTCCTACCGTCGAAGACAGCTGGGGATCCATGCGGGCCCGGTATCGCAGCCCGAGACAATAGGGTTGGCCCCGCCTGCATTTTGGGAGATTTACGACGGATTGCTTGTTGCCAGATGCATGATGCTCACGCTCAACATCCCTGCCTTGGATCACCTTCCGGGTCATCATGAGGAATCACCGGGAACTTCCCCTCCTCCTGGCCCATTTTGAAGCATTGCAATCACTTTTGGCATCCATCATGCAACCAGAGGCTTATGATATTCGGCCGTCCCCCGGGCCCATTTGCCCAATGGAGTCCACACGGTGACTGTTACCCTCCGGTTGCCTCCCGGGGGACGGCTCCCCAATAACCAGGCCTACAAAATCTTCATACTTTAAAATCTATATTGAATTTTTAATCCCCTCCCGATAATATTCTGCCTACCCCGGTTATAGCCGGCCCGGATTCCGCCTCCATTGCGATATCCCTCACGTTTCAGTCTCCTCCGGAAGGTGCCCACAAGCATGGCCGCTCCTCAAAAGAAGCGCACCCCCAAGAATGCCCAATCCCTGGCCAAGGGTCAGCGGGAAATCTCCATCAGTGAGTTTTTCACCAAAAACCGCCACCTGCTGGGATTTGATTCCCCAGCCAAAGCGCTGCTCACCACCATCAAGGAAGCCGTGGACAACAGCCTCGATGCTTGTGAAGAAGCCGGTTTTCCGCCCCGTTTGTTTGTGGAAATACGGCCAGACAAACCTGTCAATCTTGGCATCGAGCTCAGCAGCCAGGAGACCAAACCAAAAAACGGCAATGGAAAATCCCCCAACAAGGAAGATCGTTTCAAACTCATCATTGAAGACAATGGCCCGGGCATCGTCAAAGCCCAGATTCCCAAGATTTTTGGCAAGCTTCTGTACGGATCGAAATTTCACAGTTTGAAGCAAAGCCGCGGGCAGCAGGGTATTGGTATTTCGGCCGCCGGTATGTATGGGCAATTGACCACCGGTAAGCCTGTGGTGATTTACAGCCGCACAGGTCTTGATGAACCCGCCCACCGCTTCCAGGTCAAAATGGACCTGAAAAAGAACGAGCCCACCATCCTCGAGGGCGACGAGACCATCTGGGAAAAGGACCACGGCACGCGCATCGAGATCACCTTGACCGGCAGTTACAAACGCGGGCAGCATTCGGTGGACAACTATCTTGAGCAAACGTCCATCGCCAATCCGCATCTGCACCTGACTTACAAAAACCCCAAAGGTGAAACCTCAATCTATGCCAACAGCACTGATGTGCTGCCTGAGGAACCGCGGGAAATCCAGCCTCACCCCTACGGTGTCGAGCTGGGCATTCTGGCCCGCATGCTGACTGATACCAAGTGCAGGAATATCACTTCCTTCTTGAAGGATGAATTCTGCCGGGTGGGCGCCGTCACCTGTGAAAATATCCTGGCAGAGGCTGGTATTCCTCCACGGCGGCATCCCCGTCGGCTTGTTCAGGATGATATTCAAAGACTGCTCGACGCCATCGCGGTGACCAAAATTGCTTCCCCACCCACCGACTGTCTCTCGCCCATTGGCGAAGATCTGGTCATGGCCGGGCTCAAGAGCGGAGTGGAGGCCGATTTTTACACCTCCGTAACACGGCCGGCAGCTGTTTATCGTGGAAATCCCTTCCAGATCGAAGTGGGCATCGCTTATGGAGGCCAGTTGCCTGGGGATGAACTGGCCAAGGTGATTCGTTATGCCAACCGTGTGCCTCTGCTTTATCAGGCATCGGCCTGTGGCATTCACAAGGCGGTGCTGGGTGCCAGTTGGCGCAATTATGGTGTGCAGCAGAGCCGAGGTGCCTTGCCCACTGCCCCCATGGTCATCCTCATTCATATGGCTTCGGTTTGGGTGCCGTTCACTTCCGAGAGCAAGGAAGCGGTGGCCCATTATCCGGAGATCATCAAAGAGATGACCTTGGCCCTGCAGGAGGCCGGCCGGCAGCTCAAGCGGCATATCAACCGTCGGGCCCGGGAAAAAGACGCCCTCAAGAAACAAAATTACATTCAGAAATACATTCCCTTCATTGGCGAAGCCCTGCAGGAAATCCTGGGGATCGACGATGTTGAACGCGAAGAAGTGGTCGCCACCCTGACCGATACTCTCGAACGCAGCCGCAAGCTTTAGGAGGCGCGCAACTTGGCTCCCAAGAAAAAGAAACCCGTCAAGCCATCTCAGCCAGAGCTGGGTTTTAGTGCTTCGGCGCCTCGTCAATCCAAAGAGGTTGCTACCGAACGCACGTCTTTCAGTCCCGTGGCCCGACGCATCCGCACCGAGTCGAATATCATTCGTCAGAAAATTTTGCTGGGCAACAAACCCAGCATGAAGTTTCCCGTGCGCTCCCTGGCCAATGTCAGTTACAATCCCAAGGCCGGGCATTTTGTTTTGAAGGGCAAAAAGAAGGAACGCGCCCTCACCGTGAACACGGTCAAAACCTTTGCCCAGACCTTGAAGATGATGTCCCTCTCCAAAGAGCTCATCGAGACCGATGATATTGCCACCAAAAGGGAAGCTTATTACGTCAGCAAAAACTGGGGCGATGCCCGATTCAAGGAACAGCCCGAATCCGATACGGTGATGGAAGATGTGGAGGCTTTCTTCAGTGTCAACCGTGAGCAACTTGGTTTTGTGCCCGAAGAAAAAGGCGGCGACGTGGCCGGACGGTTGATGATCATCGACCACGATCGCGACACCAACGAAGAATTGCACATCGATTGCACCCGTTTCGGCAGCGGCTCCTACAGCATCCCCATCTCGGTGGAGGATCTGAAATTCGAGACCGATGCCCAGTTCATTTTGTGCATCGAAACCGCTGGTATGTTCCAGCGCCTGGTCAAACACAATTACTGGAAGAGCGCCAACTGCATCCTGATCAGCATGGGTGGTGTGCCAACGCGGGCCTGTCGTCGTTTTGTGCGCCGGTTGGCCGACAGTCACGGTTTGCCGGTGTACGTCTTTGTGGATGGCGATCCTTATGGATACAGCAACATCTACCGGACCCTGAAAGTTGGCAGTGGCAATGCGGCCCACCTGAATGAGTATTTTTGTGTGCCCCAGGCGCACATGCTGGGCATCACGCCCCAGGATATCATCGACTATCAGCTGCCCACTCATCCTTTGAAAGAGGTGGATATCAAGCGGGCCAATGATGCTTTGAAAAACGACCCGTTTGTGCTGCATTACCGCAGCTGGCAGATCGCCTTGGAGCAGATGATCAAGATGGGAGTGCGTGCTGAGCAGCAGGCGCTGGCCAAGCATGGATTGAATTATGTGATTGAGGAATATTTGCCCCAGAAATTGGCAAATGTGGGACGCTTCTTGCCCTAAATCGAAAGGATCTGACGTGCGCGTCATTCTCGTAGTCGAACGCAAACATCTTTTTCCTGGGCTCAGCCCCCAGGGATTTCTCGCCCCCGATGCCGTGAATATGGCCAGCCTCAACGACCGCCTGTTCTTTGCCGAGCGCGACTATATGGAGGTCAACT
>JAUUYW010000183.1 GCA_030590265.1 Candidatus Krumholzibacteriia bacterium | reverse complement strand
GGCGTCCTGGTATTGGGTCAGGGTTCCGGGTTGCAGGCGCACGCCAAAAGGTCCGCAAGGCTGGGTTTGAAACGAGCCGCGGGGGGGGAATGTTTCCAGAACTAAGGGTTGTTCAGCCAATGCCAAAAGGGGCAGCAGGATTATCAGTGCAAGAAGGACACTGAGGATCATCGGCCTGGTGCGGTCTATGGGGTTGGCAATATCGTTGCCCCGGAAACAATTTCTCATGGGCGCACCTCCCCATCGTCTTCAAGGATCAAAACCTGGGCTTGGGCCAGCATTCGTTGGGCATCGGCATTGTCGGGCTCGCGCTCGGTGGCCACCGTCGCCAACAATTCCATCTCCTTGAATTGCTCCTGACTGAAAGCAACGCGGGCCTTTTTCAAAATCAGCGAGACTGAATTGTCACCCCAGAGCTGGGCTTTGTTGTACCAGTGCCGGGCTTCTTCATAATGGCTTTGAGCCAGAAGGACATCGCCCAGAATGACCGCTTCGGCGGGCAGCTCCTTACCGGAGGCCAGCAGTTCGCGCAAATCGTCGCGGGTTTGATCGAGATTACCGATGGACCGGGAATAAGCCAGATGCACCCGCAGGGCCTGGCTCTTTTCATAGGAAGACAGCAATTCAGGACGGCGCAGCAGTTCCTCGGCCACCATTCCGGCATCCTGCAAACGGTTGGTAGCATAGAGGCGGGACATCCAGAAGGTGAGCCAACGCTGGTCCAGGTCGCCGGTGGAAAGTATCTGGGTCACCTGGCTGTTCGTTTGGGCGCGGTTCAGGGCCATCATGTTGCGACGGGCCTGAAAAACATCGGCCCGATCGGGATCAACCATGTTGGCGGTGTCGAGTTTTGCCAGGGCCGCCGGAACCTGATTGACCGACCAGCGAGTCAGGGCCTGTTGCAACAAACCATTGGCCACCTGGCTGCGGGCCAGGCCTGTTTCTTCGCGCCAGGAAATCCCCGCCTGGCGGAAATATTTGTCCATGCTGGTCCAGTCGCCATCAAGACGACACAACTCACCAGCCACATAGGCAGCCAGTTCGTCACCACTTTCCTGATTGGTGCCCGTCAATTGGGAGCCCAGGCGAACCCGAACTTCAAGACGAACATTGCTCTGGTCAGGAGCTGCGGCCATCTCCAGCCAACGGTAAACTGCTTCAGGTCGTTCAGCGGTGACCAAGGTTCGTATTTCTTCCAGGCCCGGGCCAAAAGCCATCAACCGGGCTTCCAGCCAGCGCAACCTGGTTTCTTTTTTCTCGGGGGTGGCGGCCAGGGCTTTTTCCAAATGGGTGGCTGCCAGCACCCAATCGCCTTGGGCGGCGGCCTTGTCCGCGGTTTTGGATTCGTCCCGCCAATATCCCAGGCGGACGTTTTCAATGTCCCGGTCCAGTTCCGTGCTCATCTTGTGGCAAACCTGGAACCAATTGTTCATGTCGTCATAATGGCCATCAGCACCATAAAGCACGCCCAGGCTGTATGCCTGCCAGGGTTCGGGGTGATTTGCTTGCTTTTTTTCCAGTGATTCAATGGCGCCGCGACGACTGGCCAGATCCAATTCCAGCAGTTGGCGGGTGCGATCAACCGGTGCGGCACAACCTGCAACCAGGGTTACCGCCAGCACCATAACCAGAACCATTGCCGGCGCCATTGCGGACACCATTGCTGACGCCATTGCGGACAATCCCAACACAGCCTGACGAATCCTGATCACTGGCGACAATAAATTGATCCCCCCGTTTGAACCGCAGCCCCCAAGCTTGCGTGTTCGACCACACCCATAATACTTTATATTATTGCTCGACAACAGGTTGGACACAATTGCCTTTCTGCTCCGGATCCCGGAACAAGAGATTTCAAACAATGCATGTCCTGTGGCTGCACGATCTGTTCCTGATACTGCGGTATTAAAAAATCCCCCATAAGAACTGAATCTTGGTGACATTTTAATGGAGGCTTGAAAGGGCGACCAGAGAAATTTGACCTCTCGGCCAATAATCCCGACACTTATTTGAAACCCCACCCAAAAGTCGGCCGCGCAGGGCCGACAAGTTTGCGAGGGGTCTTATGCCTACCAACCACATCACAATCCCATATTTTTCGGCCAATGATCTGTTCAAATCCGGGTACAAAAAGGTACTGCGCTGGTCTCTTCTGGTGGCTCTTTTGCTCACCGCCCTGGGGGTTTGGTTGATGCCGACCTACCATCCAAATCCTTATGTTTTGCGGGAAGATTTTTTAATTATTGAAGACTTCCAGATCCTGGAAGAAATGGAGCTGCCGGATGAAAAACTGATCCAAGCACCAATTATTGCGCGGGAAATTGAACCTGTTCAAGGTGACCTGGAGGATGAGTTTGAATTGCCAAATTCCTTCGATATTGTGTGGTATCCACCGGCCCCGGACATGGCCGGCACCACCCACCTGGATCAATTTACGCCCACTTCCAGCAAGCCGGTTCTGTTGCATTTTGCCAAACCGGACTATCCGGAAATTGCCCGCATATCTCAGCTGGAAGGCCTTGTGATCATCAAGGTTCTGGTTGGCAAGGATGGCTTGGTAAAACAGGCCGTGGTGCTGCAGGGAGTGCACCCCATTTTGGATCGGGCGGCCACCCAGGCAGCACGACGATGTCGATTTCAAGCCGGAACCCAGCGAACAATTCCAGTCAAGGCCTGGATCACAATTCCGTATTCGTTCCGGCTGAAATAGGCAACTGGGCAACCGGGCAACGGGATAACAAGGCAACTATTCGAGAATGTTCTTGATGGTCACCAGCAGTTCATCCAGGTCGAAAGGTTTTTCCACCCGGGCCAAAAAGCCATAGGCAAGGTAGTTGGCCATAATTGGGTTGTTGGAATACCCGCTGGCCACCATGATCCTGGCTTTCGGATCCAGGGCCATAATTTTTTCGGTGGCCTCCACGCCCCCCATGCCTCCCGGCACGGTCAAATCCATAATGATGGCGTTGATCGGTTGGTTGGTGTTCATGTGCTCGAGATAAATGCTGATGGCCTCTTCACCATTTTGGGCCGTGAGAACTTCATATCCACCGCGTCCCAGCATCAATTGTGTTGTTTTTCGGACCAAGCGATCATCATCCATAACCAGAATTCGACCTTGAGGAGCCAAATATTCATCCGAATCAAAGCGGTTTGAATCAGACGCTTTGGGCAAATCCACAAATTGATCAACTGGTTTGATCATCCCGGTCTTTTCGTTCAGAACAATCAGAAGCCCCGTGTGCTGACCAAATCCATCCAACAGCGGGATTGTCTTTTGAATCAGTTGCAGGATCCTGCCATCTTCCTGGGTCAGATTCACATCCTGCACTGAGACGGTGTCCGGATTTTGGTGCTCTTGCCCGGGATCCAGATGCACAGCCGCACCCGATCGAGCGTCCTGAACCTGGTAAATTTTTTCCAGGTTCGACCCAATAGCCGAGGTTTTTGAATGGCCGGTAAACTCCGCCGCCTTGTGATTGAACATGGTAATTTGGCCCGTGGCATCGGTTGTGATAACCCCAACTTCCAAATGATTCAAAACCGTATCCAAACGTTTTTTCTGGGCCTTCAGCTGGTCTTCGGCAACTTTGAGCTGGGTGATATCAGTGCAAACGCCCCCCAGCGCGTAAATATTCCCATGATTGTTGACGAGGGGAAATTTGAACGTTTCAAAAGTGACTATCCCACTTTGCAATGGAACAGTTTCCTCAAAGGTCCTGGGGCCTCCAGCTCCCATAACATCCTGGTCCTGTTCTCGGAACAAATCAGCCACAGGTGTGGGAAATATCTCATAGTCGGTTTGTCCTTTTAACTCGAACCACTGTTTTCCAGCCAGGTTTTCAAAGTGACTGTTGGCCAGAAGATATCGGTGGTCCTTGTCTTTGAGATAGATGGGAAGAGGAATGTTGGATACCAACCGTTGCAGGTTGTCGGAGTGGTCTTTTTGTTGTTGCACGACCACCAGTTGCCTTGCCAGTTCTTCAGCCGCATCATCCAGCTCTGCGCATTTGCTCAACCATTTTTTTCGGTTTAAACCAACCAGGAGACCAATCGACAGGCCAATCAAGGCCGGAATAATCAGAACCCCAAATGTTTTAGGATTGCCAGAAACCAACAGATTCAAAACGGCCAGCAATAAAAAAAGGGCTAATCCTGCCAAGGAATGGAGAGCCAGGAAGCCTACTGATTTGTTCATACCCACTCCCAAAAAAGAGGCCTGTCTCCAGCAAAACGCCGAACACAGGCCTTATTCCCAATGAAGCAAACCTGAAATCCGGTCAGCCTTCTTTGCTCGCTTTGATGCGAGCTTCGGCTCGGTCGGCTGCCAACCGGGCGCGTTCGCGATCCAATTCCACTTCCACGCTTTTGAGTCGCCCACGAGCCCGATCAAGAGATTCCTGGGCACGCACAATGTCGATCTCGCTGGCCAGCTCGCAGGTGTCCGTCATGACGTTCACCACGTTGTCGCTGATCTCAACAAAACCGGTGCCAACGGAAAAATACTTTTCGCTGCCGGCTTCATCGATTTTCAAATGGACCACACCGGGAACCACACCACCCACCAAAGGAGCGTGGTTGGCCCAAACACCGAGATATCCAGCCATGCCGGGGATGATAGCACTGATGGCATCACCCTCGAAGGCTGTTTTATCAGGCGTGACGATCATCACTTTGAAGGATTTGGCCATGGGCTAACCCTCCGCCTGCAGCTTCTCGTGGTTTTCAATGACTTCCTCGATGGCGCCACACATGTAGAAGCACTGCTCGGGAATGTGATCGTAATCTCCGGCCACAAGACCCGTGAAGGAGCGAATGGTGTCTTCCAGTTTGACGTAACGGCCGGTCATTCCAGTGAAGACCTCAGCCACAAAGAAGGGCTGGGAAAGGAACTTCTGAATCTTGCGGGCGCGGGTGACGATGATCTTGTCGTCGTCGCTCAGCTCGTCCATACCCAGGATGGCGATGATGTCCTGCAAATCCTTGTAGCGCTGCAAAATGGTCTGCACCTCACGAGCCAGGTCGTAATGCTCCTGGCCCAGAACCCCGGGCTCGAGGATGCGGCTGGTGGAGTCCAGGGGATCGACGGCGGGGTAAATACCCAGCTCGGCGATCTGACGGGACAGCACCGTGGTGGCGTCAAGGTGACTGAAGGCCGTGGCCGGGGCCGGGTCAGTCAAATCGTCGGCGGGCACGTAAATGGCCTGCACCGAGGTGATCGAACCGGAGCGAGTTGAGGTGATGCGCTCCTGCAACTGGCCCATTTCCGTGGCCAGGGTGGGTTGGTAACCCACTGCACTGGGCATGCGACCCAGCAGAGCGGACACTTCTGAACCGGCTTGGGTGAAGCGGAAAATATTGTCAATAAAGAGCAGCACATCCTGGTTCAGCACATCGCGGAAATGTTCGGCCATGGTCAGGCCGGACAGGGCAACGCGCAAACGGGCTCCAGGTGGTTCGTTCATCTGCCCAAAGACCAGGGCCGTATTGTCGATCACACCCGACTCGGTCATTTCCAGCCAGAGATCGTTGCCTTCACGGGTACGCTCTCCAACACCGCAGAACACCGAGTAGCCACCATGCTGGGTGGCGATGGCGTGGATCAGTTCCATCACGATTACGGTCTTGCCTACACCGGCACCACCGAACAGCCCGATCTTGCCGCCCTTGACGTAAGGAGCCAGCAGATCCACGACCTTGATTCCGGTCTCGAAGATTTCGTTGGCTTCGCCCTGGTTTGTCAACAGGGGCGGGTCCGCATGAATAGGCGAGGTTTTTTCTGGTTCAGCCAAATCACCTTTGCCGTCAAGAGGCTTGCCCAGCAGATTGAAAAGACGGCCCAGGCACTGGTCGCCAACAGGAACCGAAATGGGCAAACCCGTGTCCAGTCCCTTCATGCCCCGGACCAGACCATCGGTCGAATCCATGGCAATGGTGCGCACCACATTGTTGCCAATGTGCAGAGCAACCTCGGTGATCAGGTCAATGCTTCTCTCCTCATCAATGATGTGGATGGCATTCAGCATTGTGGGCAGGTTGTCCGAGTGGAATTCAAGATCCACTGTGGGGCCAATGACCTGCACGACCTTACCGTAATTCTCGGCCATGTTCCTCTTCTCCTTGCTATTACTGACAGTTACCGGCCTTGGGGCCGAATTAATCTATAGAGCGTTGGAGCCACCAACGATATCCAGCAAATCAGCTGTGATACCGGCCTGGCGCTCGCGGTTGCGTTGCAGGGTCAGATCCTTGATCAGTTCGCCGGCGTTATCCGTGGCCGCGCTCATGCTGACCATGCGAGCTGCGTGCTCGCTGGTGAAACCCTCGGCCAAGGTCATGAAGACGCGGTTGCGCAGGTAAAGCGGCAAAAGCATCTTGAACATTTCTTCCTGGCTGGGCTCCCAGATGTAATCCACGGCCCTTGATTCTTCTTTTTCTTCACCGGGAGCAGCCTGGTCCGGAGCGATGGGCAGGACTGGCAAATCCACGGGTTTTTGGGTCATGGTGCTGACGAAGGACGAGTAAACAACCCTGACTTCATCGAACTGTTCGCTGGTGATGGCGGCCTGGCGCTCGCGGTTGCGTTGCAGGGTCAAGGCCTCGATCATCTCGCCCGCGTTCTGGGTCGCCGCGCTCATGCTGGTCATGCGCGCCGCGTGTTCACTGGTGAACGATTCCGCCAGCGTCATGAACACCCGGTTGCGCAGATAAAGCGGCAACAGGACGGCGAACATGGCTTCCTGACTGGGCTCCCAGATGTAGTCC
>JAUUYW010000536.1 GCA_030590265.1 Candidatus Krumholzibacteriia bacterium | reverse complement strand
CATGGTCACTTGATCGGCTACCCGGTCGGGATAATCGTCCTGGAAGTTCTTATCGAGGTCTTCGTTGCCCGCAATCTGATCGTACAAGTGGGTGAAGAAGGGGCTGAAAGTGGCGGCGTACAAATCTTGAGCCGCTTGGTCGTCTTGGCCACTGAACTCAACCCGAAAGTCGATGCTCTCGGTGATGCGCAACTCACCACTGAGGGGCAGGTACTCCACGGGTGCCACTTCAAGCCGGGCCATCTGCATGGCGCGCATGGTTCCCATGTCCACCAGGCTTACTTGCTCGGTGGCGGCTTTGGCCACGTCCACCTGATAGGAGGCGCGATCGTAATAAAACTGGATGTTGTTCAGGTCGGCACTTTTGCTCAGGCTGGGCTGGGCCGGCATCACGAGATTGGTGATGCCATAATCGGCCAGCTTGATGGTGCGGGTCTGGATGTGGTCGATGATCACACGAGCCTCCGCGCCCAGAGGCACATTGATGAGGCGGTTCATCTTGGGCAATTCGGGATGGCCCACTTCATGGCTGGTATGGAAACCGGGAATTAATAGCCGGGTGAAATTGCCGGATTCGGTTTTCACATCCATGGCTTGGATTTGGCCGACTTCCACGTGGAATGTCAGGTCGCCGCTGCGAGCCTGGGAGTGCTGCATCACGGAAGGTTCGCCGGAAATGTTGATGGTGTGATCGGCGGCCAGGCTTTGGCCGGCCAAGAGAATCATCACCATGACCATCAGAATTCGGAACTGCATGAAGTTTCCTTTCAGACACATGAAGACAGGTTTGGACTATGGCCCTGTCAAAGTTCGAATGAATTTGGATCAATTATATCAAATTGTTGGTAAGGAATGTAGTTGCTATGGCTTGTCTCTCGAAAAAAGAACCCTTTTCACGGAATCGGGATACTTTTTCTTTTTCATGGAGGGCGTTTTTTTGGGGCATTTGGGCGCAGCCAAGGGGGTGATTTAGTGACATTTTGTTTTCACTATGATACAATGCATTTCGGAAGGCATTTTTAAATCTTGAAATGGGGATTTTCAATGATTCATCTGCGCAACCGTTTGCCATATTGTATTTTGACGCTCGTTCTGCTGATCTCATCCACTGCCTTGTTCGCCCAGGATTGTTACGATTATCGAAATACTTTCCGCATTGCCGAACCCTATCCATATTCTGGTTTGGCCGGGACCATGGCTGCTGATCAGGATCGCGCCATCATCCCTGGAGGAACAACTCTGCACTTCCTGGACCTCGGCGATCCGGACGCGATCTCCGAACTGGACCACTATGAACTTGGCCAGGAAACGGTCTTGGTGGAAAGCCTGGACTATCTGGCGGTCATTGCCACTTCCACTTCCCTCATTCTTCTGGATTGGAGCAATCCGTCGGCCTCTGTGGTGGTTCAAACCGAACCGCTGCCCTCGGGCACGCAGGCCCTGACTCGTGTCGATGATTTCCTGTTGGTCAGCCGCGCCTTGGCGGGTGTCGATCTGTACCAATGCACCGAATCCGCAGGGTTGGTTTTCCTGGGAAATGCAGACACTCCGGGCAGCGCCAATGATGCCACCATCCACGAAGGGTGGCTCGTGGTGGCTGACGACAACGCCTTGCTCACCATGGACATTTCGAATCCGGCCAATGCGGTGCCTGTGGATTTTTACGACAGTTATTGGGTCTCTAGCCAGGACAAGAATGTTAATCGTGTGGATTCAGAAGGAGAATTCCTGGTGGTGGCTTCCGTGCGCTGGCAAGGTGAAGAGGGAGGTGGTCCTACCAAGGGTTTGGACTTGATGACCGTGAATCCGGCCGGCCAGTTGTTGTTGAATGATGACACCTGCTTTTTGGGGATGGATTGGCCGCAGTACTCCCTCAGCAGCGGCTTGCTGCACGTGGCCTCCGGTGACATGTACTGGTTGATTGACCTGGCCAACTTTCCAGCGCCGGCTGCCACGCATGAAACAGGACACACCACGAACAAACCTCTTGTGGCCACTGCCAACACGGT
>JAUUYW010000456.1 GCA_030590265.1 Candidatus Krumholzibacteriia bacterium | reverse complement strand
CGGGCCGACTAAGAATTTCTTCCATCACCGGGAATTTTGTCAAATCCATGCCGGGCAACAAATTGTCTTCTCCCAAACCGGCCAGAGCCAGACACTCACTGCCCACCAACACCCGACCGCCATCAACCTGAAAGGCTTTCAGCAAACTGATCAAGGGCTTTTCGGCCACTGGACAAAGCTGCTGCCCCACAGCCGGGTCTAAAAGTTTGACCGCTTCAATGTTCATGGACAGGACAACCCGCCAATCCGCAGCCAAAAACTTTCGGCCAATGCGAATGGACTTTCCAACGTTAAAACCGTTGCTGCTGATAAGGTTGATCAATAGAGTCTTGCGTTCTTCGCTCATCTTGAAAGCCTCCTATTGGGCTATGTGTTTGTCATCAGTTCACTTAATCCTCAATTTCCTTGGTCCCAAAAATAACTCATGCTATATTTCAAATCAAATGGATTCGAAACTTAACCGGAGGCTCATGCCATGTCCGAGATCCACAGCGGTTCAAAGCTCCAGCATTTCCCCATCACCCTGCTGCCTTCGGTGATGGGTTTGATTGGTCTTTCCATCGTCTACATGAAATTCCAGCACCTCTTCCATCTGGAAATTCCCATTGGCCAGAGCATCCTTTTTGTCTCCACCGGATGGTTTGCAGTTGTGATGATTGGCTACGGAGCCAAATTCCTGCGTTATCCCGCCGAAGTGAAGAAAGATTTTTATCACCCCATCCGAATCAATTTCTTCCCTGCCATTTCCATCTGTTTTCTTTTGCTGAGTATTGGTTACATTGAGGCAGGTTACATCACAATCTCCAAGATTTGCTGGCTCATCGGCGCTCCCCTACATCTCTTCCTCCTGCTGCTCATCCTGCACAACTGGTTCCACAACCAATACGACCTGAAAACCTTCAACCCGGCCTGGTTCATTCCCGTGGTGGGCCCGCTGCTGGTTCCGGTCGCGGGCGTGGACCACTTTCACCCAGAAATTTCCTGGTTCTTTTTCGCCATTGGCGTCTTGTACTGGATTTTGCTGCTTGCGGTGCTGATCAACCGCATTTTCTTCCACCAGCCCATGGCCCAGAAACTGCTGCCCACCCTGTTCATTCTGGTGGCTCCACCGGCTGTGGGTTTCATCAGCTACATGAAGCTGACCCACACTCTGGATCCTGCCGGAAGAGTACTCTTCTACTTCGGCGTCTTCACTGTCCTGATGCTGCTGACGATGATCACCAAATTCAGGGAAGTCCCCTTCTTCCTCAGCTGGTGGGGCTATACCTTCCCTTTGTGTGCCTTCACTCTCAGCATCGTGATGATGTTCAAATCGAGTGGGTTGATCATTTTCAAGCAGGCTACCTTTGTGATGACCATTGCCACCACCCTGGTCATCCTCATTGTCCTGATAAAAACCCTCATCGCCGCAACCCAGGGGAAAATATTCATCCCTGAAGACTAAAACCCCCACCCCAGAAAGAAGTTGAAGGTGGGGGCTTTCCAGTTTTCAGATTTCCAGTAAATCTTCATTTTCCAGAGGAAGCACCACTTCCTCTGGTTTTTTTATTTGGCGGGTATAATGACCGGAGCTTGCCCCGGCACCACCCCACCGGCCAGGATTGGATTTTGAAACCCGAGTGAATCCATTGGCCTGATTCAATGAATGCGCTGAATTTCCTTCAACGATTCTATTCAATATTCCCACCATCTGGTTCAGATCATTGGCCTGGCCACTGAGCTCTTCACCGGCAGCGGCAGTTTCTTCGGTCATGGCCGCGTTGGATTGGGTCACCTGGTCCAGCTGGGAAACCCCTGTGCTGATTTCGCTGATGCCCTGGGCTTGTTCCCGACTGGCGGACGAAACCTGTCCGATCAACTCGGTGACACCTTGAATACCCTCAGCGATCTTCTTCAAAACCCCGCCCACTTCCTGGCTGGCAAGAACACCCTGCTGAGCATTCTGTTGGGAGGCATCAATGAGCAAGGACGTACTTTTTGCAGCCTCGGCGCTGCGTTGGGCCAAGTTTCTCACTTCTTCGGCAACTACGGCAAATCCCTTGCCGGCATCACCTGCCCGGGCTGCTTCCACAGCAGCATTGAGCGCCAATAAATTGGTCTGAAAGGCAATTTCATCGATGGTCTTCAGGATTTTGGCCGTCTCGTCACTGGAACTCTTGATCTGCTCAATTGTGCTGTTCATGTGTTCCATGACCTCGATGCCGTCTCTCGCCCATTTAAGGGATTCGTTGGCCTTGGCATCGGTTTGTCCGGCATTTTCGGCATTCTGGTTGGTCATTGACGACATCTCAGTCAAGGATGCGGAAATTTCTTCCAGGGCACTTGCCTGCTCGCTGGCTCCTTCGGACAATTGGATACTTGTTTGAGCCACTTGGCCCGATGCCGCCGTCACCTGAGAGGACGCGGATGAGAGTTGGCTGACAACCGTTCCGATTTGTTTGCCGATTCCACTGGAAACAAAGAACCAAATCAGGATGGAGGCCAACAGGGCAATGCCCGAAACGACCGCCAGGGTAATTTTGTTCTCATGACCGATTTGAGCTACGGCGGCCTCTGCAGCCTTGAATTCCTCTTCATAGGACCCAACACCGATGATCCAATCCCAGGGCTCGAAGTACACCAAACGCACAACCTTGTCCCGACTGGAATTGTCACCGGCGTTCTTCCACGGATAGGTGATACCACCTATTTCACCATTATCCAAAGCGGTGGCTATTTTACAGATATCCTGAATCAAAAGGGAGCCGTTGGCGTCCTTGGCGTTCCAAATATTCTCTCCGTCGCGTTTGCCATCCTTGGATATTACGTAGTTGCCCTTGGAGTCCAGTACGTAT
>JAUUYW010000161.1 GCA_030590265.1 Candidatus Krumholzibacteriia bacterium | reverse complement strand
TTATCTGGTGTTTATTGGCTTGGCCACCGTCTTGTTTCATGACGGACTCAGCACTGATGTGACGGCTATTATCGAGATGACCCGGCCGGTCGCTATCGTCTTGCCCCTTCTGTTGGGAATCGCAGCCGTTGGCAGTCAGTTCAGCGCGGCGGTTGCCGACAACGCCAGTGCCGGAGGCTTGATTGAAGATCTCAGCCAAGGCCGGCTTTCAACTCGTTATGCCTATGTGTTGGTGCTTGTGGTCACGGTGGCACTCACCTGGGGCTCCAACGTCAATCAAATCATCGCCTATGCTTCCCGGGCCTTTGCCCTCTTCTATTCCCTTCAGGGAATCGTTGGGTTTTTGGTAGCTTGGAATCAACGAGATCTGACCCGACGGAGTCTTCGTTTGGCGCATTTTGCCTTTGTTGCCATTGTGTGCCTTTTGGTATTTGCCATGGGTCTTCCTTCCGAATAAAGCTTGTCAGGATCTTTTTACTCCTGTATACGTCAAGACAAGGTTAGCCGACGCAGCCTTGCCGATCAGTGTGAGTTGAAATAGGGGGATACCGCACGATACAAAGAGGGAGTTTCTCATGCCAGTTCCAAGACGCAAAAAATCCAATCGGCGCAAGCCAACCAGAGCAACAACAACCAGAGTAACATCAACCCGCAGGACAAAAGTTACAGCAACGCGTGGCAAGCCACTAAAAGTCACTGTCCTGCAGCCTCGTTTCAGGGCACAGCCCAAACTGGTTTTAAGCAAAACCAGGAAAATAAAAATGATGGCCCTTCCTCTGGCAACAGTTGGTCAAGCCAGGGCCCCGGTCGCTGCACTCAAAATGAAACACACCCAGGTTGGTGGTTTCATGGATGAAGCCAGTAAAGGGTTTTCCGCGCCAAAGCAAGTCACTTTTGCCCGGGCCATGATTGCCAACTGGAAAACCGATGAAGATGTGATGCTTCACTCCCAGGCGTTGGCCAACTGGGCTCGCGTGGGTGATTCCAGGCGACGAAGAATGGTTTGCAAGGCGTTCAAACAAAGTGGTGAATCCGGATTGATGGTCCACAACATCGGTGGCATGGAGCGGAGAAACGCCCGGGCCATGATGAAAGATTATTTTGCGGCAGGAGGATCCATGGCCGATGTCATGGAATGGCTTCGGGAAGCCGGTGCTTTCCTGCGTTTTCACAGTGGTGCCCCAACAGGTACTGACGGATTTTTGAGCAAAGCCTGGAAAGGAATAAAAAAAGTCGGTAAGTCGGCAGTGGATTGGGCCACCGCAGCAGTGAAAACTGTTTCGGATGCCATCAAGGCAGCAGGGAAAAACCTGGCTCGCGCCATCAAGGAAACCGCAAACTGGACGGTTTCCAAAATAACCGGTGTCGTCGAAGGCCTCATACGTGCCGGACGAAGGGTCGGTGAGCTTCTTGGGGAAGCAGCCAAACGAGGTGCGCGTGTGTTGCGAAAATATGCCCGAGCGATATTAGCGGCAGGCCGAAGAATCCGGGAAGTTTTGAGCTGGGCCGCCGGAAAAGCGACCTCAACCTTGAAAACCATTCTGACCGCATTGAACGAGGCTCGCAAGACTGTTCGTTCCATCGTCAGAGAAGCATTGCGGGCTACAGGACGAGTGCTCCAGGCTACTATCAAAGCCATGTTACAAATGGGGAAAAAGCTATTTGATGTGGTGAAAGCCATGGTGGGTTTGGCTTTCAATTCCGTCCGGGCATTGGCCGGGGCTTTGCTCAAGGCCGGTCAGAGTGTTTTGAACATTGTCAAAGATACTATTCGGTTTGCTGGAGCGGCCTTGAAGAATCTGGTCAAGGCTATGATCAGTCTGGGCAAGAATCTTGGAGAAATTCTTTTCCGGACCTTCAATCGAATCACTTTCGGGCATTTCAAGAAACTACTGCAGGCTGCCATGGCTGTAGGTCAGCGCATAGCCCATTTCATCAATGCGGGGGTTTCCCGTGGTTGGGCCTTGTTGCGTAAAATCGCCCAAGGTCTGGCAGCCCTGGGGAAAAAGGCCGGAGACCTGTTGAGCGCCGCCGTCAACAAGGCCAGTGCTGCTGTGCGTGAAATTGTCAGAGGGCTGAAAGCTGCCGGACGCACGGTGGCCCATATTCTCACCGCTGTCTTCAAGTACACCGGCAGGCACCTGACGCGAATGGTGAAAGGATTCTATCAGGCGATCAAAGATCCTGTTGGAGTTTTGAAACGTTTTGCTCTCTCGAAACTCAATACTATTCGCATGGTGCTCGATGGTCTTTTTAAAGCAGGGCTCAATTTTGGCCGAGGCTTGAAGGCCATTCTGGTCAACATCAAAGAAGGTTTCAGGGAAGGCTTCTTCAAAGGACTGGTGGCCCTGGGCCATTCGGTCATCGACATCATGAAAGAAGCTCTCAAACTGACTGGAGCATTAGCCGGATTGGCTCTGGCCACCATTCTCGATTTGCTTGGCGGGCATCGCGGTATGACCGCACTTGAGAAGCGTGAGGCCCGAAAAGTATTTGGCTCTTCCATCGACTTGAGTCGCGTGAAAATTTCCGAGGCTTCCCTTGCAGCGGATCTGGTTAATCTGGTCAACAACGTGGATGATCCTGGTGCGCGTCCTTTCACCACCATGTATGTGCTGAACTTTGCTTCGTGGAAGAAAGTTGAACTTTCAACCCTCATCCACGAGCTCACCCACACCTGGCAAGGGGTTGTGGTTGGTCCCATCTACATGGCTCAGGCTCTTCATGCTCAATTCACCGAAGGTGCTGCTGCTTACGAGATCAGGCCGGCCGACTTGAGGAACAACAATGGCGACTTCTCCAAATTCAACCGGGAACAGCAAGCCTCCATTGTTGAGTTTTATTACGACTACAAATTTGGGCCAAAGAAGTCAGATCTCGATGCGGCCCAATGGATTGCAGATTTGGAACCCTATGCCAAAACGGTTTTCAGACCTGTGCGCCAGCGGGTTCGTTTCAATCGTCTGGTTCCCACCGCGGTGTTCGGTTTCAAACCTATCCTGACTCGCGTCATAGATTAGGTGAGCCTTGCACCGGACAGCCCGCTTCTGCATGTGGTTGCAGAGCCAGAATGCCACTGCGCTGCCTCAATTCCAGAGGTGGCGCAGTGGCACGCTTTTTCCGGAGGGCTGGTCGAATTCAAGGATCTTCTCACCAACCGGATCCCAAAAAATGACCATGTGATTTGGGTGGTGGCAAAACAACGGGCCGCCCGCGGTTCGCTTCCTGGAATGGTTGTGGCAGGCCGTCCTGTGGGTTTGATGTTCGCCAACAAGGCCGAAGAATTTTCCGCCCAATGGTTTGCTGGAAATTCCTTGCCAAGCCATCCGCAACGAGCCGTTCTGGCTCAATGGGATGACACCTACCTACCCCTTGGCCGTCACTGGTTGAGGGAGCTGCGGAAAAACTCAAAGGGCAAAAGCATTGACTGGATGGCTAACAAAATTGGCGGGCCGCGATTGTGTCGGCAACTGGCCACTGGTGCCAGGCTTTGCGTCTACTTTGGCCATGGTCACAGCGATGGTCTCGCCGGTTACCATGGGGTCTACATTGACGATTTTCTTGCCGAGCCATTCTTAGCACGCATCGATACTTTTCTCAGTTTTTCCTGCCAAAATCTCGCCCAGCCCCATGGACAGCCTTGTCTTGGCCGTGAGTTGGTGCGATCAGGGCGCGTTCAGGCTTTTTGGGGATCAGTTGGGCCGGTTGCCACCGACGCCAATCAGGAACTGGCCCGTTTGGGAATTCAAATCCTTCTCAATCCAAAAGTAGTTTGTATTGGAGATTGGATTCAAATCATGGACGAAAAAATTCAGAATGAAAACAGCAGAAGTTTGTCTTCTGCCTGGCGGTTGTATCGATTAGTTGGTAACCCTGTAGCATTGATCTGAAAGCCAAATTTCACAGGGAGAGATCGCTTTCAAAACGAAGAGGGGATTGACATGCAACGAATAATAATCTGTGCCGACGGCACCTGGAATCGACCTGAAAAAAATCTGAAAGAAGATTTTCCAACCAACGTATTACGAATATCCCGAGCCATCAAACCAACCTGCAAAGACAACATTCCTCAGCAGGTTTTTTACGACTGGGGCATTGGCTCCTATTATGGCAAGGTCAGTGGAGGGGCCACTGGCAAAGGCATTCAAAAAAATGTCATGGATGCTTACCGTTACATAGTCCAAAACTATTCACCAAAATCGGAAATCTGGTTGTTCGGGTTCAGCCGCGGCGCATACACGGTGCGCAGTCTTTGTGGTCTGATCAACAACTGCGGGGTCCTGAAAAAACCAGATGCCAAACTGATCGAGGCTGCCTTCACCCTTTACAAGAAACCTGGAGCCCGAAACGCTCCCAGGGGCCCTAATTCCCTCAAATTTCGCAAAGAGCATTCCCATCCCTCCTGTGAAGTGAAGTTTGTTGGCGTCTGGGATACCGTGGGAGCATTGGGTATTCCCATCTCGTTTCTTGGGTTTCTGGATGAAGAAGATGAGTTCTACGATACCAAGCTGGGCAGCAATGTCCGTGTTGCCCGGCATGCCTTGGCCATCGATGAAATCCGAGAAGATTTCGAGCCATCCATCTGGAAAACCCGCGACAATCTTGACCTGAAGCAGGTATGGTTCTCTGGTGCCCACGCGGATATTGGGGGAAGCCAGAAACCCGACTCGGATGGTTCCATGATCGCCGACATTCCCCTGAACTGGATGATCCGTGAAGCTGCAGCCCACGGACTGGCCATCGAGCCTCACCTCAAGAAGGAATTGACAGCAAATTCCACCGCCAAGATCCATCCATCTCGCCGAAAGTTTTATCGGCTCAAAAGAAAGTTCTACCGTCTGATAGACCACGGGCTGAGTGATTTGAAAATCCACAAGTCGGTGAAAGATCGCTGGAACAGTGATGCCAAATATCGGCCCAAGAACTTGAAGGAATATCTTGATGGGAACAACTGGCCTTCTGACCTGGAAAAATGAATTGAAAGGTCCGACAAGTCTTTAATATTAACAAGTCTTCAACATTGATTGGGGTCTAAAATGAAGACTCTCCAGATTGCAGTGCTTGGACTCATTCTAACAGGGTCGGCCACAACCCTCGCACCTCCCAGTTGCCAGGCATTCAATGAAACCGAGCAGGAACGGATTGAGGAGCACTGTCCATGGGGCCTGCCTTCAACCCAGGACCTTCTGATTCGCACTGGATACATCACATCCTACGATGAAGACAGGCGCATTCCTTTGTGGTCCGCTTACCACGTTGAGCCGGAGTACAGGAAAACCCCCAAACGGAAAAATCGCTTTTCAACGTTTCGAAAAGATGGTGACGTTGAGAATGGTGTAAATACCGAGGAATATATCGGCCTGATCAGCACTCGTGGCTTTGCTCGGGGGCATCTTGCTCCATTTTTCGTCATGGGTGGTGATCGAAATGGAGATGGCAAGCTCGCCGATCTGGACAAGACCATCAGCGACGAAGAAGATGAAAAAACCATCTTTGAAGCCAATCTCATGACAAATGTTGTCCCTCAGCACCATAGCGCATTCAACGGGCCTGGAGGCATCTGGTTCAAGGTTGAAACCTATATTCGATCACAACTGGTGGATGTGGAAGAGCTGGACGTGTGGGTGGTGGCTGGCTGTGTCCTGGGCCCAAAAAAAATGGAGACCACCGGGAAGAATCAAGACATCGAAGTGCCTCCTGCCTATTTCCAAATCATCGCGGTTAAAGAGACTGAAGTGGATTTCCCCATGGTGGCTGCATTCTTTCCTCCGCACCATCGCGTGAAGCACGGTGACATTCAGGACTACATGGTATCAGTTGATGTCATTGAAGCTCTCACCGGATTGGATTTTTTCTCGAACCTGGATGACGAAACTGAAAACTGGCTGGAGGACGCGGATACGTTTGAAAATTGGGGCGGATATTTCGTGGAGCCTGAATAGGCATCGGGTCAGGACAGATGACTGGGGATGTACGGGCTGGGGTTGTACAGACTGGGTTGTACTGCTTGACGCCTGGGCAACCTATCTCCAATATAACTTATCCATGGATATCCTCTTCTGCTGGAAGCAAGCCAAGTAAAGGAACACAATGCACCGCAAGTCATCGGAAATTTTCAACGACTGGCAAGACCAGGGTTTGATCACTGCGCACAACGGGCCAGATCAGGTCATCACCAATATCGCTCCGGTCGAGACCTGTGGTGCCGGCGACCTGGTTTTCGTGGACAAACCCGCCTTCATTGGAGCAGTTGTGGCCAACAAACCCTCCTGTGTCGTCACCAATGCCAAGCTGGCTGATGAATTCACCGCCCTGGAGAATATGGCTGTCCTGATTGCCCCCAACGTGGGTTTGGCCCAGGCTCTTTTGCGACAAAAATACACCGATCGAGAACTTCGTGGCGATGAATGGCCCACGGTTCATCCTTCGGCAGTCATCCACGAGACCGCCAAGTTGGGCGAGGGCACCGTGGTTGGCCCATGTGTGGTCATCGGGGCCAATGTTAAAACCGGAAATGAATGCGTGATCATGTCGGGGTCGGTCGTTGAACATGGCGCCCAACTAGGAGACCGGACGGTCATTCATCCCAACGTTACCATTGGTTACAACTGCGAGCTGGGCCATGAAGTGATCGTGCACTCGGGCAGTGTTATTGGCGCCGAAGGGTTTGGCCTGGCCCAGGACAGCAAAGGGAAGAGCCACCGCATCCCCCAAACTGGAAAAGTGGTTCTTGAAGACAGGGTGCAGGTGGGTGCCTGCAATTGCATCGACCGCGCCGCCTTTGCCGAAACCCGCATTGGAGCCGGCACCAAAATGGACAATCTTTGTCATGTGGGCCACAACGTTACCGTTGGAGAGGATTGCCTGCTCATTGCCGGTCTGCAAATCGGCGGGTCCACTACCTTGGGCAACCGCATAATAACCAGCGGGGCTACAGGTTTTCTTGACCATCTCAATATTTGTGATGATACGGTGTTTTTGCATCGGGCGGGTGTTACCAAAGACGTCACCAAACCAGGTGCCTACGCCGGCATTCCTTTCCAACCCCTGGGCGATTATATGCGAGGTCAGGCGGCGGTCAGGAAGGTTGCCGAAATGCGGAAAAGACTGCAAAAACTTGAGGCCAAGATGGTTGAGCTGGAAGAGAAATAGTTATTGGCCGGGATCAGGGATGGGCTGGTTCTTTTAAGCTGGCAAAGCGGGATTTTTCAACTGAAAGAGCGGGATTTTTCAGTTGATTTCCGGAACTTTCTTTTGTTTTTCTTGTTTAAATACAATTATTTACCTTGCTGTTTCGTGTTTTGTTCGCTATATTATGGGTGAACTTTTGATCACCCTAATTTTGAAGGTTTTTTGA
>JAUUYW010000251.1 GCA_030590265.1 Candidatus Krumholzibacteriia bacterium | reverse complement strand
TTTTGGGTTGTTTGCTTGGCATTTTCATCCTTGTTGGTTCCCAACTCATCCTGTTTGGCCCAGGGAACGGATTCGCCACCCGCCAAACCGGATTCCGCCCAAATCGCCTCTGCCCTTGGCGACAGCACCGCCATGGTTGTCGTCGGTGGCCGAGAGCTCTTTGAAGTGCATAGTGAGAGTTTCGTCTCAGCCCAGGACAGGGCTGATGCCTTGAGCCAGGCAATCCTTGACCTCGCCAAATCAGTCAAAGCCAGGCCAGAAGACCTGCGCATTATCAAGGATGATAGAATCAAGGGAACCGTGCTAATGTGCGGCCGGACTGTCTTGGGGGTGGTTTGGGAATACGAAGCCGAAGCCCTGGGAATTGAGACAGACGATTTGGCCCAGGAACGCCTCGAAATCATTCGGCAAGCCATTACCGATTATCGCCATGACTTCAGCTCCGGTTCCATCATCAAGGCCCTCATTTATGCCGCGGTCGCTACCGTTGTTTTAATCGTATTACTCGTATTAATTTCCCGCTTGCGAACTCGACTGGAAAACACCCTGGCGGAACGTGTTGGCTCCAAGACCTTGTTCAAGGTTTTGAAGGGTGAAGTTCTGGTCAACGTTTTTCACCTCGTAAACCGCCTGGTCCATTTTTCGTTGGTCATTTGGTTCGTTCTGGCCTATTTGAATGTTCTGCTCAGCCTTTTTCCCTGGACCTATAGCATCGCCGCTCAGGTTTACGAATATGCTGCCGGTCCCTTGAGGGCCTTCGGCACCGGGGTGGTAACCCAAATCCCTTCATTCTTTTTCCTGGCTTTCATTATCCTGGTCACTGTTTTCGCCTTGCGTGGAATTCATTTCTTCTTTCAGGAAATTGAGCGGGGTCGAATCAAATTCCGCGGTTTCTACCCTGAATGGAGCCGTCCCACTTTCAACATCATCCGGGTGGTGGCCATCGCCTTTGCGGTTGTGGTTGCTTTTCCCTACATTCCGGGTTCTGGATCCGGGGCCTTCAAAGGCGTCACCATTTTCATGGGTCTCCTGGTTTCTTTGGGATCCAGCTCGGCCATGGCCAACATCGTTTCGGGAATTATCCTCATCTACATGCGGCCCTTCGCCATTGGTGACCGGATACAAATCGGGACCACCATTGGTGATGTGGTAGATCGCAACCTCTTGACCACACGCATCCGGACTCCCAAAAACGAACGGGTCACCATCCCCAATACAAATATTCTCAGTGGTCAAATCGTCAACTTCACCGCCAAAGCCAGAACTACGAATCTGATTCTGCATACGTCGATCACCATCGGGTATGATGTTCCCTGGCGCCAAGTGCACGACCTGATGATCGATGCGGCCAAGTCTACGGAAAATATTCTGCCTGATCCTGAACCTTTTGTCTTGCAGACAGCGCTTCATGATTTCTATATCGAGTACGAAATCAATGCCTACACCGACAAACCACGGCAGACGCCGGCCACTTATTCAAAACTGCACCAAAACATCCAGGACAAATTCAACGAAGCCAGGGTGGAGATCATGTCTCCGCACTTCCGGGTAAATCGGGGAGATGACCAGGTTAAGTAAATCACAAACTGAAACCATCTGACGCTCAGTCGAACGGGATATGGTGATGGGAAAATGAAAGGGTCAAAGAAATGATACATCGATTTGAAAGCCGAACCACAGCCAAGGTCATCCTGATGACGATGCTGATGCTTGCTCTGACTGGACCAGCGCTGGGCCAAGATGAGAAATCCGAAACGGAAGTTGCTTTAGAAAATGCGCCCCCTGAACAGGTAGGAGAACGGGCCGCTCAATTGTTGGACGAACTGGATTCAATCATTGCCGAGTCCAAAGCCTACAAAGAGCGACTTCTGGCAGCCAGCACCGAAGACAGCCTGGTCCTGCAACTCCAACTGGCTGTTCGTCAAGACCGCTTCATGGATACATTGCATCAACTGGCCGACATTGCCCTGGAAGCCGAAAATGTCGAAGTCAGCGACCAACTGCACAACCGGGCAAAAATGGTATTTACCCAAGTTTCCCCTGTAATCTGGCAACTGATTGCCGAACTCCGCAGCCAAATCGATGACCTTCGATCCAAGCGTCCCGAAACTGCTCCTGCAGATCAATCGGCGCTGGAGGACAAAATTCTGCGACTGGCCACCCGCTTGGATAGTTTCTACCAATTTGGGTTGGAGCACATCCAAAAGCTGGAATCTCTGGGGCAGGAATCGGCTGCTGATCGAGTCATATTCTACGACCTGTTGTCCACTCGGGCCGACAAACTCTCGGGTCGGCTGGATCTGGCTGTCCTGCGTATCAGCGAGTTCTCAGGCCGCTTGAAAGAAACCCCTGACGATGCCGACCTTACCGCTCTTTTGCTCTCAAACCGCAAAAACCTAAATACCAACACCATTAGCCAGACAGTGGTTCTCGATCTCATGGAAACCTGTGAGCTAACCACGGGACCTTACCGGACGCAGCTGGTTTTGATCACTCAGGATCTGGCATCCGGCCTTCTGGACGCTCACGTCATGGCCACTTTAATCAAACGCAGCTGGACGGGGACAACATCCTGGTTGGTGGATAATGGACCGGGAATGTTGGTCAAACTGCTGCTGTTTCTGGCCATCATTTTTATTGGTCGTTTCCTGGCTCGCCTGGTGCGCAAGGCGGTGGACAAGAGCCTCTACAGGACTAATGTCAGCCTCTCCCAACTCTTGCACCGAATGGTCGTCAACGCGGCCCACAACACCGTGGTCGCATTAGCCCTGCTCATCGGCCTATCCCAGTTGGGTATTAGCCTCGGACCGTTGCTCGCCGGTTTCGGTGTGATTGGTTTCATCCTCGGTTTTGCCATGCAGGACAGCCTCTCAAACCTTGCTGCCGGCATGATGATCCTTGTCAATCGACCCTACGATGTGGAAGATCTGGTGGAAATCGGTGGTGTCTTCGGCAAGGTTGAGCAAATGAGCATGGTTTCCACCAGCATCCTGACCCTGGACAACCAAAAACTGGTGGTGCCCAACAGCATGATCTGGGGTTCGGTCATCAAAAACGTTACCGATCAGAGAGTGCGTCGGGTGGACATGGTTTTCGGCATTTCCTACAGCGACGACATTCCCAATGCGGAACGGGTTCTCAATGAAATTCTGGCCGGCCACGAACAGGTGCTGGAAGATCCGGAACCCATGGTGCGGGTCCACGCCCTTGGCGAATCGTCAGTTGATTTTGTTGTACGCCCCTGGGTAAAGACCCCTGACTATTGGGAGGTCCACTGGGCCATCACCAAGCTGGTGAAGATGCGGTTCGACGAAGAAGGCATCTCCATCCCATTCCCACAACGGGATGTGCATTTGTATGAGACAAAATTGGCTCATCATAGCGAAATTGAGGATGAAAAGTCCAGTTCCTCAAAGGCCGTTGCCCAGGATCCGGATGAGATTGCTGGGGACGAAGGATAAAGGAAACATTATTGATAGACAGGAAAATTGACTGATGGCATTGTATCATAGCTATTGGATTAACAACATGGCTATAGGGAGTCAAACGCCTCCCCTTAGCTTAACCAACAACAGAAAACCAAGGAGTTCCACGTGTTTAAAAAAATCTTACCCCTGATTGCCTTGGTGGCCATTTTGGCTCCCACCCTGGCCATGGCTGATGGTCCCATCAACCTGTCCCTTTTTGCCCCCATCCAAATCGTCAAGGAAGACCAGTCGGTGACGGCTTTCCGTTTCAGCCTGATCTATGGCAAGAATGTCAGTATGACAGGCCTGGACATGAGTCTCGTCGGCGTGAACACCGGTGATTTTCTCGGTTGGTCCATGGTAGGTGTAGGAATGGTGGATGGCAATTTCACTGGCTTTCAAAACGGCTGGCTGGCCGCAATTACCGAAGGCAACATGCAGGGGGTGCAAACCGGAGCCTATACCAAGTCTGGTGCGGGTTCCTCTGGTGTGCAGTTTGGTCTGTATAACACAGCTTCCGATTTCAGTGGTCTGATGTTTGGGGTAGTCAATGTCGCCGAAACCATGCGCAGTGGTCTGCAAATCGGTCTTATCAACATCATCAAGAACAAGGAAAAATTGAAGCTCTTTCCTATTGTGAACTGGCGCTTCTAGTTTGTGAATTCAGCGCTCCCGACGCATAGACATCGGGAGCGCTGACCTCCACTTGATCAGTGAAGAATCCCCAAGTCAATTCTCATCAAATGTTGACCATCGACCGCGTCGATGTTGAGGTCGGCGTATTCGTATCCCACTCTGACAAAAAATAATTTCGTCAATTCGAATCGCCCACCCACACCAAAGCTGTACGACACCACATCCTTCTCGTAGGTGGTCGGATAGGGCCCGCAGATATAATTTCCATAGGGGTCCCAATAGCAGCCATCCTCCACACCTGAATTGATGTTGGTATCAATCATGGTCCAGGAAAGTGTTCCATTGAGGTACGGGGTGAAAGGACCCTTCAGAACATTCCAGGTACCAACCACACCAAATTTGGCCACATCAAGGTTGTTGCTGTAGGTCACAATGTGGGATGAGTCTTCGCCATCGACCAATTTGGCCGTGTAGTCAATGGAATGCATGCTGAAGTCCATACCCAGACTGAACTGCTGGCTGAAATTGTAATGAAAACCCAGACCCCAACCGAAGTCATCCTGGAATGACAATGACGAGCCACCTTCTGAGGTGGTTTCCTGAGATCCTACATAGCGGCCCTGTACACTCAGGTCCCAACGCTCTGTGCGGGTTAAAGAAGTGTCGGTGGCAACCTGGGCTTGAGCCAAGGTTGCAACACCGAGAATCAAAATGGCAAAAAGTAAGGTTTTGCGGATCATGATTATGTTGATTCCTCCACCAGTTCGAGACTCGCTGGTTCAAACAATTCTTCAATGGTCAGTTCACGGCTGCTCAGGCCCTGCTGATGGGAATAGCGGAACAGTGTTTCCAACGCCTTGCGATTGGAGGCCATCCCGTAGGAATAATAATTATCCCCCATCAAGGCCCTGGTCTCCTCAAACTCCTGGCCAAACCATGGCAATGAATCTTTTAACCAGGCCATCTTGAGCATATAGTCATAGGCCATCTGTTTTGATTGAGAATAAGCTTTGAACACTGCCTCTATCAACCAAGGATTCTGCTTCAGGGTCTTTTTCTTGATGGCAACTGCATGCATGATAGGGAAAATACCGGTTTCCGAAAAATAGGCCCGTTCTACAGTCCGATAGTCGGAAAAAAGCCGTGCAACCATGGGGTGACCTTCAACATAGGCTCTTGGTTCACCAGCATGAAACAAGGCATCAGCCTCGCCGCTTACCAGCAAGTCGGATTCATCTTTCCCTGGAGGGCCTGAGCGGATGTCCAGTCCCTGGGGAA
>JAUUYW010000490.1 GCA_030590265.1 Candidatus Krumholzibacteriia bacterium | reverse complement strand
GTCCCGACCAACCAGGATACTGGAGCAGTTTCTACACTTCATATTTTGTTGCCGGGCTGGTGGAGGAGTCGGGAAAGTTGGCCGTAATCATGCTGGTGGCCTGGCGACGTCCGGAATTCGATGAGCGCATGGACGGTCTGGTTTACGGAGCTTACGCTGGACTGGGTTTTGCCCTCCTGGAAAACATCGGTTACCTCGCCGGAGCTGAAAGCATTGGCTCCCTGGTTGGAATTTTCATTGTTCGGGCGCTGTTCTCTGTACCTGGCCACGCCATCTTCACCGGGTTGATGGGGTATTACGCCGCCCGTCGCAGATTTGATAGCAAAGGACCAGGCATTGGTGGTGGATTGCTGGTGGCTGTGTTTTTGCACGGAACATTCAATTTTGGGCTCTTCAGCGCAGGCTATGCCAGCAGCCAGGGACACAACGTCCTGGTTCTTCCGGCATTGCTGTTGCCTTTGGTTGTCATCGTTGGGGGGATATTCTGGATGCGCCGGGCCATCAAACAGGCCTTGGCCGGCGATGCCGAAATTCCTGTTACTCCACCTCTTTGATGATGTCCACCGTTGCCGAGGCATTGTTCATGACATAAAAATGGATGCACTCTGTCCCGGCGTTTATCAAGCCTTCCAATTGTTTCGTGGTCCAATTCTTTCCGATTTCCTTGACGTGCTGGGGCGACTCCATGATCTCGTCCACCAGGTCTTCGGGTATGGTAATGTTGAAATGTTTGGGCAAATTGGACAATTGCCGCAGGCTGTCGATAGGTTTCAGGCCCGGGATTATGGGCACCGATATTCCAGCGTCACGGCACTTGCGCACATATTCCATGAATACAGAATTGTCGTAAAACATCTGGGTGACAATATAATCGGCACCGGCATCAACTTTTTCCTTCAGGTATTTCAGATCGGTTTTGATGTTGGGAGACTCCTGGTGTTTTTCAGGATAGCCGCCCACACCCACGCAGAAATTGATGGCCTCGCTGTTGGCAATTTCTTCCAGAAATTTGGCTTCCCGCAAATCCACAAGCTGCTCCACAAGATCTTTGGCAAAAACATTCCGGGTGCGGCCATCACGCATCACTTTTTTATAGTTGCTCTGGTCGCCGCGAATGGCCAAAACGTTTTCGATACCCAGATAATTCAGCTCGATGATGGCATCTTCGGTTTCTTCCCTTGTGAAACCTGCGCACAGCAAATGGGGAACCGTCTCGATGCCATAGCGGTTTTGAATGATCCCGCAAATGCTGATGGTTCCTGGGCGTTTTTTCCGCACCCGGCGCTTGATTGAACCATCGTCCATTTCTTCGTAAATCGCTTCGGCCATGTGACTGGTGACATCGATAAAAGGAGGCTTCACCGGCGCGATCTGCTCCACCATGTCGATGATGTCGCGCACGGTTTTTCCCCGCGGTGGCGGAATAATCTCGAAACTAAAAAGTGTGCGGTCGGCCCGGTCCAGATGCTCAATGACGTGCATGATCTATCCTTGTTTGAATTCAATCGAGATTGGCGGCCAACCAGCGGCTGGCCTCTTCTTCACTGATTCCACAGCGGCGGGCGTAGTCGGCCACTTGGTCTTTTCCCAAACGGCCAATGCCGAAATACCGGGCTTCGGGATGGCTGAAATACCATCCGCTGACCGAAGCGGCAGGCTCCATGGCACAGCTCTCGGTCAGGGTCAAACCTGTGTTGTTTTCCACACCAAGCAAAGCGAAGAGTGCCTTTTTCGCAAAGTGGTCCGGGCAGGCGGGATATCCCGGGGCCGGTCGAATGCCTTGATAGTCTTCAGCAATCAAATCCGTTGTGTCGGATTCGTCGGGGGCATAACCCCACAACTGGCGACGCACTTTCAGATGCAGCCATTCGGCGCAGGCTTCGGCCAAACGGTCGGCCACGGCCTTGACCAGGATGGCCTGATAGTCGTCACCTGCTGCCTTGAATTGTTCTGACATCTCGGCTGCTCCCAAACCTGCAGTGCAGGCGAAAGCACCTGCATAGTCAGGGATACCAGCATCCTGTGGGGCCACAAAATCAACCAGCGAGAGATTGGCGCGACCACTGGCGCTGTAACGCTGTTGGCGCAGAAATGGAATGCGGGCCAATTCGGCAACACGCTGGTCATCTTCAAAAAAGACCAGATCGTCGTTGTCGGTGGCTGCGGCAAAGAGACCCACCACGGCCTTGGCCTGAAGGGACTTGTTGGCAATCATATCATCCAAGAGGCTGTTGGCGTCGTCGAAAAGTCGACGGGCTTCGGGCCCTGCGTCAGGGTTTTGGAAAATGGCAGGGTATGTTCCCTGCATCCGCCAGGTGTGAAAGAAAGGAGTCCAGTCGATGAAATTTCGCAGTTCCGAAAGATCGATATTTTCAAAGACATGCAAGCCTGGTTTGACTGGTGCCACTGGTTTGATTTTTTGGAAATCCAGGCTCAGGGCGTTGGCTCGAGCCTCGGCAAGTGTGACCAGTTTTCGCCGATTGAGGTCGGCCTCCCGCTTGGTCCGCAG
>JAUUYW010000233.1 GCA_030590265.1 Candidatus Krumholzibacteriia bacterium | reverse complement strand
GCTGTCTGGCAAGTGCCCGTGCCCGCGCTTGGATCCACTGTTCTGACCTACACTGTGCGTGTGAAATATTAGGAAAGGCGACTATGACTTTGGCAGGCAGAAAAATCATTCGCGTTCTGGGAACAGTGCTGGTTGTGCTGCTGGTAATAATCGTGGCGGTGAAGATTTTTCTGCCTGCCGAAAAAATCCGGGATCTGGCCCTTGAACAGGCTCGCCTCAAGTTGGGTCGGGATGTGACCGTGGGTGAGGTGAGTGTATCTGTTCGGGGTGGACTGGGTGTGCGCCTGTCGGATTTTGTCATTCCCAACCCCGAAGGATTCAACGGAGCGCATTTGTTGACTACCAAAACCTTGGACCTGAAGCTGGAAATCAAGCCTTTGTTCCAGGGGGAATTCCGAGTCAACCGTCTGGTGATCGATACGCCGGTGCTGACCCTGATTCGCCAGGAGGACGGTCTTAACAACTTCACCTTTGTTCCAGAGAAAGCCGAAAACGAGCCAACCAGGGCCAACGGACAAGAATCCAGCAACAGCGCTCCGCCACCTCTTTCCATAGCCGGTTTGACCCTCAATGACGGTCGGATTTCCTACATCGATGGGACGGCGGCCCAAACCGGCTTGCAACAACTGCAAATGACCGGCTTGGCCTTGAACATGGCTCTCACTGACCCTTTCCCCGGTTGTTTCCAAGCCAAAGGCCGTTTGACCACAGACCATATCACCATGACCGGCCCTGCAAATGTTCCTGAATTGAATGCAGCCATCGACTTTGACGCAACCTGGACAATGTCCACATCTGAACTGGAAATCACCCGGGCGGATGTTCAGATTCTCGACTTGCCACTGAGCTGCAATGGCCGTCTAACCGTTGATGAAAAGTCCCCCCGGGGGGATTTCAAAATCCAATTGAAAGACCAACCTCTGTTGAAGCTGGCCGCATTTCTCCCTCATGAATTAACCAAAAAAATTCCAAACAAAAAGAACAGTGGGATTGCCAACAGCACCATGGACATCACCCTAACGGGAAACCCTGCTTCAGCGTTCATGGCCAGTGGGAAATTGAAGGTCCAGGATGCCGACCTTGGCTTGCTACAGCCTTTTTTCCCGCCAAAACAGAAAGGCAAAGTTGCGGGGCAGTGCGACCTCGAGGTTTCTTTCGCCGATTTCACTGGTGACCCTTCCCTGATTTCTTATGAAGGAACGCTGACCACCCGGAACGTATCTTTTACCGAATCCGGATTGGTGGATGAACTGAAAAACCTGGAATCAACACTGAAATTTGATAACGACGAATTCCGCATCGAAAGTTGTCAGGCCCAATTTGCTTCGGGCACCTTCTTCCTTACCGGAAGCCTGCAAGATCCCTTCCCCTATTTCCTGCCCCCGGAAATGCAAAACACCGCTCCCATGAAAATCCCTCACCTGGATTTCGAACTGCGTTCCCCACGGCTTGATGTGGACCTGTTGTTGCCTGCAGCCAGCCCGGGCGGGCCCACCAAAACAACCAAAGGATCGAAAACCCCACCCCCAACCAAATATGACTTCGAATTTCCCGACCTGACCTGCCAAGGCACCTTCGCTGCCGACTCCTTGATCTACATGCAAGTGCCCTTGACCAACATTGCCGGCAAAGTGAGTCTGGAAAACAGGTTGCTCCAAATTTTCGACGTGAATGGCGATGTTTTCCAAGGTCGGATTGACGGTCAAATGGGCATCGACCTGCAAAATCTGAACGACCCTATCTACACCGGGCAATACCGGGCCCGGGCCATTGAAGTGAACAATTTTGTCACCCGTTTTGCCGATCTCTCGGATGTTCTCTTTGGCAGTTGCAATCTGAGTGGCCAATTCACAACCCATGGTCTGGATCCTGAAATAATCCGCAACAGCCTGTCGCTGGAATCGGATGCAGCACTCAAGCAGGGCCGAATTGTCACCTCGGGCAAGGTCCACCAAACCCTCAATGCATTGGCTGCCCAGGCGGGCCAAACCCTGGAGAAAGAACAAAGCCTTTCTGATCTGGCCACCCACATCAAAGTGATCGATGGTCGTGTTGGGCTCGATGAAATGACCACTCGACTGGGTCAATTTGGTGATTTGAGCTTTGGGGGATATTACGCTTTCACCGGGGACCTGAATTATCAAGGTCGGCTTCTTCTCACCGAAGCCCAAACCACCCGAATGTTCAACAGCGGTGGTATGCTTGGGGAGTTGAACAAATTGCTGGGCGACCAAAGGCCAACCCAACTGGAGCTGCCCCTGACGGTGGGTGGCACCCGCTCAGACCCTAAGGTGAAAATCGATTTTGGCTCGGTGCTGGAAGATCTCCAGAGCAGGGTGGTCAAAGAGCAGGGTCAGCGGCTGGAAGACGAAGTCAAAACCCAGCTGAACGATTTGTGGAACAAGTGGAAGTAGAATCGGAATTCTTCTAATGACCGGTGCTGCCCACCATATCACTCAATGAATCAACAATCTCTTCAATCTGTTTCACCTGGGATTGAATATCCGCGCTGGTGGCCGCCGATTCTTCGCTGCTGCTGGCAATATCATGCGACTCGTGGTCCATGGTGGCAACCACATCGGCCACCATTTTGACCTGGTCGGCTGAGCGGGTGGACGATTCTGCAATGGAACGCAAGCTTGTGGAAATTTGACGACTCTGGTTTCCCGCCACGGAAATTCCGCTCACCGCTTTTTTCACCACGACCATGCCATTTTGGGCCAGTTCCGAATTTTTGGATATCAACTCGGACGTATCGCGAGCCGCCTGGGCTGATCGCGAAGCAAGATTGCGAACTTCTTCTGCCACCACGGCAAAACCCTTGCCATGATCGCCGGCCCGAGCCGCTTCAACCGCAGCATTCAGGGCCAGCAAATTCGTTTGAAATGCAATCTCTTCAATGGTTTTAATGATTCCGGAAGTGCGTTGGGACGACTCTTCAATTCCCAACATGGCCTGGTCGACTTCGGCCATGGCCTGTTCCGCATCGGTAATGGCCTGAAGGGTTTGATCCATTTGTTGATCAGCCTGGCCTACTACATCCACATTGCCCCGACTCTGAGCCAACAAATCCTTCAGCGTGGAAGCAGACTCTTCAACCCCGGCCGCCAAACTGGTAGCACTGTTGGCCAACCCCTGACTTGAATCGGCAATCTGCTGAGCACCCGAACTGGAGGTGGATGAAGACAGCGACAAGGCATTGATAATTTTCCCCAGAGGATCGATGATCACCTTGTTGGTCAAAACCAAAATCATCAGACACAGCAAAACGATACCTGCCAGCGATGTGCCAATGATGATCCAGGTGATGGAGTTCAATGCTTTTTTTCCATCATTACTCATGTTGGCAATCTGCGCGTCGATGCGTTCGCCCACGGCGATTTCTGCCGCTTCAACAGCCTGGAATCCAACTTGAATCTCCACCTGTCCCAATTTGTATCCATCACTGTTGATAATATCCGTGCTGATAATCTGGGCTTTTGCAATTGGCTCGGCTTCGGGAGAGACCACCACTCCATTTTCATCAAAAAAGACAACCGAGAGAATATCCTCATCAATGATGGCGCCATTGGCCAAAACTTCCAGCATTTCAAAATCGAAATTTTCAATGAAGGAGACAGCATTCAGGGCCATGGTTCCGGCCATGGTCTCCGCTTTTTGCAGCAGGGCCTGGCTCAGGATTTGCGCTTCCTGGCGACCTTCGCTGCGCATCATTTCCAGAGCGGCATTCTCCTGTGCCTGCTGCATTTGTTTCACCTGGCGAAATATGACTCCCGCCAAAACCGCCATCATGATAAACACCGCCAGAGAGGCCACAACCAGATATTTTTCCCGGATTCCCAATTTGCTGTTCACGACACGTCTCCCTCGTGTTTTTTGAAACTGCGGTCAGGGGCGAATCATTCCCGGTTTCATAAATTTTTCATAACCAAGGCCTTACACACCCCGCAATAATTTGGGGGGGATATGAGTCTTTTATCGGAATGAAAGTGGATTTTCTTTAGGGGAAACCCTAGTGAATTGGTTTATTTTTCTTTAAAAATTACTTGGTATTGTTTCTCAAAACCGGGTTGAAGGGAAAGTCGACCACGCAACCCTTTAGTAGCCCATACAGTTGCCATTTTTCCGGTTTGCGCCGGAGCCACCAACACAGCTTCTACCTGTGGATAATATTTTGACAAAAAAAGTTGAGCCTTGACTGGCCCCAGCACAAACAAGGTTGTGGACAAACCATCGGCAAGAATTCCATCTTCGGCAATGACCGTGGCGCTTAGTAATCCTTCAGCAGGATGTCCCGTTGCCGGGTTCATGATATGCCCATACCGTCGTCCGTCAATATCCACGAACCGTTCGTAAGACCCACTGGTTGCCACCGATGCTTCGGTCACCGTCACCGAAGCAAAGAGCTCATTCCGGTTGTTGGGGTTGCGAATGCCCACCCGCCAGTTCTCACGACCAGGCGCACCTCCCAGACAATACAGATTGCCACCCAAGTCAATCAGCCCATTTTGCACTCCTGCCTTGCGCAATCGACCAGCCGCCAAATCCACCGCCAGACCCTTGGCGATGCCACCCAGGTCGAATTGAGTGCCTGGTTTATCTTTGATCACACGACCAGGTTGTCCTTCCATGTGCCATTGTCCAAGATCAGCAAGGGCGGAATCCAGCGCCGCCTGGCCTGGCAACCGTCCCTGTCGTCGGTAAAAACCCCACAGGCGCATCAGGCTTTCGGCGGTGGGGTCGAAGGCCCCAGCGCTCTTTTCATGGAGTTGTTGGGAGGTCAGCAAACAGGTGCGCAGCAGAGGCGAAACAGTGACTGCCGAATCGGCGGCCGCCCGACTCAAGCGGCTGATCTCAGAATTTGGTAACCAGGTGCTTAAGGTAGTGTTCACTTCGGCAAATGTTTCGCGAACCATGGCTTCGGCCTGATTGGCGGATAAATCC
Organism: Candidatus Krumholzibacteriia bacterium; assembly: GCA_030590265.1. Taxonomy (GTDB): domain Bacteria; phylum Krumholzibacteriota; class Krumholzibacteriia; order LZORAL124-64-63; family LZORAL124-64-63; genus LZORAL124-64-63. Next base: position 884 of record JAUUYW010000233.1, on the reverse strand, counting down.
GGTGGCAGCGTCAATTGGCAGGATGCCACTGTGCCCATGGTTTCGAAGGTGAAAGCATGTTCTGAAGGAGATGGCCGCCCGCAGGCGGCCATCCAGACAGTCAACATGACGGTCAATCCAAAGGCCAATCCGATGATCATCCTGTTTTTAAGCAACACACGACCAGGAAACACAATCTTCCGCCTTATTTTCGGAAAAACAGCCTATCAGTCCCCCCGTTTTTCATACTCCTCAAGAGTCAGCAATTGTATTTCCGCCTGGTCTTTCTTCACAAGCTTCTTATTCAGTTTCTCCAGCTTCTCAGAGGTCAGTTCCACAAATTCTTCGTTGGCCTGACTGATTTCCCCACGGAAATCTTCCAATCGCGCCAGCTGGCTTTCGGTGGGTAACCCCCCAAAACCGGCGATGGAGGCATAAAGGCCCACCACCTTTTCCCGAAGTTTTTTCTGTCCACTGATACCCTGCACCTCGTCGGTGACCATCAGCGTGCCGTGGAACTCGTCAATTTCATCGGCAAATTCGCGCAACTGTTTGGCAAGCTTGTCCTTCTTTTTGAAAAGGTCGGCCCGCTCGTTGGCTGCATCCCTCAACTCGGTGGCTGCTTCCGAGACATAGGCCATGCGCGACAGCATGCCGTACAACTCGCTGACCGTTTTCTGCTGCTCGGAGCGGTCGGCTTTGCTGTGAGGATAGGCCGCATCGTAGCCCACATCCACGAAACCTTCGTATTGCTTTTTGCCCTTGGTCATTTTGTAGGTATAACGACCTTCGGGGGCCGGAGGACCAAACGCGCCGGCGAAAGAAGTTCTCGGATCAAGAGTGGGCGACGGAGCTACTTTGGGAGGCTTCAAACGCGGCGACCAGGTCACAAAATTGAGGCCCTT
>JAUUYW010000102.1 GCA_030590265.1 Candidatus Krumholzibacteriia bacterium | reverse complement strand
GTTTTGCCATGAGTCATGCCGATGTTTTCGCCAGGTTCTGTGGTGAAAAACAGGCGGATCGTGATCTCATTCGGAAAGGAAATCAGTTCGTTCGGGATACCTGGCGGCCGGAGAATTTCTACCATCGGTTGATCAACGACATCAACAAATTGGCTAATTCGTTCACCCTCGATCCCACGAGACATCCGGGCCTGATCTCCGTGGGGCCGGAGGGGTCCAATGGAAGCCGGGTTTTTGTTCCCGGCAGTTTTACCAAGGCCGGTTGGACCGATCATGTGCGCATCCGGATCCTCAACAGTGATTCCGAACTGAGGAACGATTGGTTGCTGCAGGAGGTGTTCGAAGAAAGGACCTCTGGCATCAAGAGCCGGTTGTTGGGTTTCTACGAGCGTGACTACAAGCAGAGTTGGAACGATTTCCTGGTATCGGTGCAACTACCCGAAGAAACAGACCTGGGGATCGTTGCCGGTGATATGGATGAATTGCTAGACGAGGACTCACCTTTCTTTCGGCTTCTGGAAGAAGTTTCCGAGAACCTGCGTTTCAAGGAGAAGGAAGGAGAGGTGGGGGCAGCTGTGGTCAAGGCCATGGACCAGATTGAGTCCGCGTTTGTCTCCCTACACTCCTTCGTTCAGAACAAATCTCCCAAGGACGGGAACCCGCCCCAGGATGATTTCCTTGCTGGTGTGACAGGCCTACGGACCAAACTATGGGAGCTTCACGGGGCTGAGGACCTCTCGGCCACCATGGTGTTCACCAAATCGGTATTTGACGAGCCCAGCAAGGAAAACCCGATCTCCATTTTGCGGAGTTTTGCCTACAACCACTCCAATCCCATCCGCCTGGGGAGTGCTGAAAGCAATCGTGCCCTGCAGGTCTATCTGACCCGTCCGGCTGAGGCTGCTTGGCGCACATGTCTCGAAGCAACGACCCGACACCTGGATCAGATGTGGAAGGTGGAAGTCTGGGAACCCTACTCCAGCACCCTGAATCTGAAATACCCCTGTTTCAACACTGCAACAGACGCCACCACGGTTGATTACAACGATTTCTTTGGCCCCGGTGGCGCTCTTTCTCTTTTCCTGAATGAGAAAATGGACTCCTTCCTGGAAGATGACCAATCACCCAGTCGCGTCTATGCTCTGGGTTTGGCCCTTGGGCCCAATTCCATCAAATCTTTGCGCAAATCCAAGCAGTTGGCTGAGGTCCTTTTCCCGGACGGGAAACTCCATGCCGAATGCACTTTGAAAGCCCAACAGCTGGTGACCATCTCGGGGCTCGCCCCCGATTTTGGAGCTTCTCTGGTCAAGGTGGGGAGTCAGAGTCTGATCTATCGATGGGGTGTGGCCAAGAGTCTTAAATTCCTTTGGCCGAACGAGGCGGGTGCCGTCATTGGTCGAGTGGCGGTTATCTGTCTGGAGGGAGGGTGCCAAAAACCTACTGAAATCAGGTGGACGCTAGTGAATGGGCGCTTTTCCGGTTGCTGGATATGGCCGAATTTCCTGCTTTGGATCAGCAGGGAGATTCTTTCAAGATCAAGTGGATTCAGGGTTATGAAGATCGGTACCAGATCGCCGTGCCCTACCGTTTGAAGGCGGGTTCCCAGCACCATCCCTTCAAGAAGGATTTTTTGCGATTCGATTGTCCCCGGAGCTTGCGGGATTGATGGTTTTGTCGGCTCCGCAAAATGTTGGCAGCAGTGGTTTCTGAAATCGAGAGAGGGAAAAACAAACAGCCATGCTCCAATTATCGGACAATACCCCTTTCACTTCCACCCTAAGCCTTTTCCCGGATGCCATGGGAATCGACACCCTCTACGTGGTCATCAAAGCCACCTTCAGTCTCGGCAACGAATTAACTCTGGCCGAAATCCAGCAACCCCTTCATATGGCTGACGAGTTCAACGGCGAACCAGGCCTATCCAGTCTCAAATACGCTTCAGATATCCACCTTTGCAAACCAACAACCGATGTCGCTTTGATCGGCAGCGCCCATACACCGGGGCAGCAATTTCGGGATGAACTGGGCACCTCCCTGACGGTGGGGCCGCTGGCAAAAACCATATACGTGGTGGGTGACCAGGAGTGGACCGGGCGACTCCTGGGTCCGGCAAAAAGCCCGCTTAAACCGTTTAAAAAAATGCCAATCACTTTCGAGCGGGCTTTTGGCGGTGTCCACATCATCAATGAAGAAAAAGGGAAATTTAAAGCTGTTGAATCAAACCCTGTGGGGCAGGGATTTCGCGCCTCAAAACGCCGGAAGGAACTCAAGGGTAAGCTGGCTCCCAACCTTGTGGACCCTCAGGATTCTGAGCGTCCGGCAAGTTATGGCTTTGTGGCTCCAAATTGGCAACCACGGGCAGACTTTGCCGGAACATATGACGAAGGTTGGGAGCGCAATCGTTCGCCATACCTGCCCTTGGATTTTGATACACGCTTTTTCAATGCGGCTCATCCCGATCTGATTGCTGACGGCTACCTGCAAGGAGGAGAGCCAGTCAAACTCAAGAATCTTTCTCCCCATGGTACGTTGCGTTTTCCGCTGCCGAGTTGTGTTTTCGATCTGGCTATTCAGGTGGGTGGGCAAAAAGAAAATCCGCCCCTCAATCTTGAAACTGTTCTTTTTGAGCCTGATGATGACCGCATGACCATGCTTTGGCGAGCGGCACTTCCCTGTGACAAGAAGGCTTTGAAAGTGGAATTGGTTGAGATCGGTCTGCAGGAATTCCTGCTCAACGGAAGGCCGGTTTGATGGCAAAAAGAAAAGCCATTATCCACCGTTCCGGAATGGTGACGGCCATTGGCCTTGGATCTGCTCAGACTTTTTCTTCGGTGAAGGCGGGGGTGGCTGGTTTTGGAGAATCTTCGGTACTTGATTCTCGTTTTGAGCCCATCATCATGGCGACTATGCCCGAAGAGGTCTTGCCTGAATTGAGTGCAGAGAACAAAAAATTATCTGGACTGACCAGCTTGCAGCGTCGCTTGTTGCGGTTGGCCACTCCCGTTTTTGAGGAAGTATTGAGTGATTTGGGACCTCCTGGTTTCACCGATCAAATCCCTCTCTTTCTTGCGACACCCGAGAAACACCCTGAACTTGTGGATCCGGTTGGTTCAGAGTTCCTGGATCAGTTGGTGACTCAGATCGGCACTCTCGGCTTGTCTTTCAACCGAAGACAAAGCGTCATCTTGCCATCGGGCCGAGCCGGCGGGCTAGTTGCTGTAGATCAAGCCCTTGAATTCTTGACAGCTGGCCACGGAGACTACGCACTGGCCGGTGGTGTGGACAGTTTTCTGGACTTGATGCATTTGGCCCATCTGGACCGTGACTGTCGGATCCAGAACTCCCAGGTCATGGATGGATTTATCCCTGGGGAAGGTGCCGGCCTTCTTTTGCTGAGCCGCCTGGATGCACCCACTATTCCAGGATTGCAATCTCTGGCAAATCTTGTGGGAGTGGGGCTGGCAGTAGAACAAGGACATCGCTACAGTGAGGAGCCATATCAGGGGGATGGTTTGGCCGACGCCTTTCGCAAGCTGCTTACTCTTCCCGGGTCACTGCGCACTCCCGTGCCGACCATCTTTGCCGGTTTGAATGGTGAAAACTTCGGTGCCAAAGAATTTGGAGTGGCAAAATTGCGTTCCCATAAGGAATTGTTGCCTGATGCGGTTGTGATGCATCCGGTGGATTGTTTTGGTGATATCGGGGCCGCACTGGGCCCGATAATGGTCGGGCTTGTTGCCATGGGTATTCAAGATGCAACATACGCCGCCCCTGGTCTCGTATGGTGTTCGTCAGACGGGATGGAAAGGGCCGCGGCGTTGGTGGATATTTTGGCTGGCTAAGGATTCATGAAGCGGAGGATTTTAGATGGGGCAAACAACATTCGCAAATGGCAGAGGCATTGCCCACAAAAACAGCGGTGGCATGAGCATCGCTTTCCCTGATGTATGCAAAACTCCTTCACCGGGTGGCCCAATTCCCATCCCTTATCCCAACATTGCTATGGCTAGCGACACCAGCGAGGGGCCCAAAAAAGTAAAAATTGATGGAGCGATGCCCATGACCAAAGGTGCAAAGTACAGCATGTCGTCCGGGGATGAGGCAGGTTCCGCCGGGGGTGGTGTGGTCAGCAGCTAGAATAAAGGGGCTGCCGAGTTTATGCTGTATTCTTTTGATGTGAAATTTGAAGGCAAGAATGTTTGCCGCATGGGCGACCCGTTGTTTCACAACGACAAGAATATTATGTGTTGATCAACAGAGCTGATGATTCGAGTTCAAGGTCGTCCTGGCCTTGGCCTTTCAGGTAACAAGCCCTCAGAAATTCATCCCGCCTACTCGCCAGCGAAATCTCCGTTTTCGGTGGCCACTGCAGTACTGCGTTTCCCGCCTGCCATCGCTCCTTTTTCGCAAACCGATCCGCATTGTCTTGCCACCACTGCTCGGCCAAGGAAAAATCTACCTCCACATGTTCATCCCAGAAATCAGCCTCTTCCTCACTCAATTCCTCCGGGGGGGCGATCGGTTCTCCTTGCACATTTTCGGCAGCGGTAATACGCAGAAAGGCGGTTGCGGCATCATGAACAATAAGTGGGTTCGCTAGAGATTTGATGATGGCAGGAATTGCTTGGCTTTTTCCAAGTGTGCCAAGGGCGCAAAGGGCCGCAGAGGCACTTGCGGCATTGGCGAGGGTCTGCTCGAGTTGGGCCACTTCAGATTCGCTACCTATCACGCCGAGGAATTTCAAGGCTTCGAAGGATGGTTTCTCTTGACCATAAGCAGCTTCCAAACAGATTGACAGCAAACTAGGCAATGCCAAACGTGCGGAAGTCTCGAGTGCTGCCCGTTGCACCAATGCTGAATCACACTGGGACAATTGCAGGTCCAGATCTTTTTCCTGCCAATCCATGCGCCAGCGACCAATGCTGGCTATGGCCAGAGCACTTACTTCCTCGTCCTTATCTGTCAACAAAGCGCGCACGTTGTCAACCGGGGCCCGACGGTGAAAGGCCAGGATGTCGCAAATACAAGCGAGCAGGAGCGGAGATTCCGAGGTGGTCAATGGTAGTAGGAGGGCCTCAGTTTGTCCGATCTCATGATGGCGCAGGGCAATACGGATTCCATGGGCTACTTCAGTTTCGGCGGTTTCCAGAGTGTGGATCAATTCCTTGACCAATTCGGGAGAACCTAGATTCAACATGACAATGGCACCAGCGGTGGCAGCGCCACGCTCGTCTCCCTGAATGGCTTCGCGTGCCAAACCCAGGGCGTGCCCTTGCCCAACCAGCAATCCCTCCAGATGCCTTTGGGCGCGTTGTTCAAGCTCAGCCAGATCCTGATGGTTCCAGACTAAGTCGTAAATGCACATTTCTCGACGTTCCCAGAGAGAATCCAGTTGGACGAAGTGTTCTTTAAGGATGGGAAGCAAGATATTGGGACGGGGCAAAGTCACAGCAATTCTCCTGATCTGTACGGGCCGAATGGTGGCTCAATTGATTTGAATTGAAGCACCTTTTAAACGGTTGGGACCTTCCGAACGACTCATGACATCTGTTCCCTTTATCAGGATTCTTCCATCCTTAGTCAAAACGACCTTCGCTTTCCCGCAGCGCAGCTCAATTCGCTCCCGGGCTTCCAGGACGACGACCTCATCGTCGACCGTGGCCGACAGATCTGTTACCGGCGGCTGGATCAAGCCAATCACCAGGGGACATCGGGAACTGTTGTCCTCAAAAAGCAGAGCGACTTCTGTGCCAATATCATTCTTGTTCAGGGCAATGGTGCTGCGAGCGGACACAGGTACCTGGCGGGAATTGTCTGGGTATTCCACCAAAGGGGCGCCTTCATTGTTCCAACCGCAAAAAGTACCGATAGTGATTCCATTGCCTCTGGGCATGGTTGTTGAGTTGTCCAGGATGTCGTCAAGAATGGGGTCTTCTGCTCCTGAAATGGCGGAAAAATTGTCGGGTGGGGCCTCTGTGGGGGAAAGGAGGTTTTTATCTCTTTGTTTTCCATGTCTTGCAGCCATTGTATCCCCAGTGTGGTTGTGGGTCTCCGATTTCGTCAATTGATCTTGCAATAAAAACAGAAATAATAATAGTTATTTTGTGCAGGAGTATGCTCGGGCTTCCTTGAAAACGCAGCTGCACGGATGATTGGAAAATGTGTCCAGGATGGAGTAGAATGGTTTCAACAATAGGTAAAAAGGGAGAACTATGCGTTTGAAACGCCTATACTCAACAATGTTTTTACCATATACTCAATTATTGTGACGTTGCTCTGGCGCTGCTACCATGTTAGGCCCGCGCCGAGTGCCACTGGCCTGTAAGCGGTATCGGAGTGTAAGTCAGAGGTTGTTTTGGGATACGTTGTCCTTCATGAAAGTCGTACTTGTGGCTACCCTATTTCCCGGACTCCGGCCATGCCAGAATCAGAAGACCAATTGTTCAGAGTGGGCCGCAGTCAGGGAAGTAAGTTGGCGCTGAACCTTGAATTTGCCGTAGATTGCACGGCGCACGAGCACCCCGGGCATTTTTTCGATGGCCTGGTACCGCTTGTCACCCCTCTACTGATCGAAGTTTTCAGGTCTTGTGGAATCGACAATTTCGAACTGTTTCCAGCGACACTCGTTGATGGCAACGGAGACGCAAGCTGGGGCAACTACTTCGCGTTCAACACGCTTGGGCTCATCGACGCCACCTGCCACGAGGCGTCCGAGGCAATAGTCCTGCAAGCCGCGGAAGAGGGCCAACCGGAGCGAGTAAGCTATTCGCGGGCGGTCATTGATCCCGCCAAAGTACGAGGTTTGCTCATGTTCAGAGATTCGAGAGACCCTTCGCTCTTGATCCTGCACGATGGCATTCTGGAAAAGATGAGTGCACGCACACCAATTGAGGGGTTTTGCATAGAATTTGAGCGTTTGGAGACTGCGAAGGCTAGTATTGCGTAAGTGCGCAGTGCCTACGCGAAAGACTAAGAAAAGTAGACGAGGACGATCGAACCATCACTTCGACCGGAACTAAACGATGACTGAAATCGGCGAATCAGTTGCAGTAGCCCTCCCCGCTGTGCCGGCGAAGGCGCCGCCGCACAAACCTGGGCACTTGAAGTTCACATCCAAGACCGTCGCGACAGCGCCTGCCAATCGCGCACGCCTCAAGATCGGGGTGGGTGAAAAGGTAAAGCTCAAAATCACCGGCGCTACGGGATCGATCTCCTGGTCGATCACGGGGTCGTCCAAACTGAGCGCCACCGCAGGAACTAGTGTGACGTTGACGGTCCACGAGCGAGCTGAGAAATCTTCTGTGACGGCAACCGATTCTTGCGGATGCAAAGAAAAGCTCACGTTTGATGTGATCGAACCATCCGGCGTCAAGATGGAGCCCGTGCCGGGAAAGAACGTGTGGCACCAAAATGGCATCCCCTCGGTGGGTATCATGACGAATATCTACATCACTCCCGACACCGTCTCCTTTGAGGAAATCACGATTTCGGAGGACGATTGCGGCGGCGCCGTGACTGGGTACTTCGTCGGCACAGCACTGGATGGAGTACGACACGCGGGACACGGTGCAGGGTCGGAGGTTGGAGTCGGCGCAGTCGTAGCAGGTAAAGGCTCGAAGGTGCAGGGCCAGGACACAGCACAGTCCGGCAGCTGTAACTTTGGTACCCCCTACGCTGCCGGCACTTTTGACTGGCCCATTCCTTGGCTATTCAAAGTTGGAGGAGGCGCCTTCAAGAAATTTGCCACCGTACATCAGCGGTTTACCATCGACGCGTCTGGAGACATGACCGTGAGCAAGGCCGGGGCAACGGGCTCAACAAGGATGACCGATGCGAATTCCAGTTACTGAACCGGGAAGGGTAGCGAGTGCAAGAATCGTTACCCTAGTTGCGCTGATCTTACTTTCTGGCTGCTGGTTGCAAACGCAATCTTCGGCCCCCGGGACAAAGACCCAGGGGACAGAGACTCACAACAAAGAGACTCAGGACAAAGAGACTCAGGACAAAGAGGTCAAAATGTCAGCATTAGAACAAGAGCTTCAGGCGTTGTTTGATGACTTTGCAGAGCATGGTGAGCCCGGACGGCTACGCCAGGCGCTTGATCTCGTTGAGGATTCCAGCGTAGAACCCAATGCAACGAAGCCGGAGTTCATAGCGTTCCGCGCGGAGAAGTTTGTCCAGCTTCTCCGGGTCGTCAATCACGCTGATGCGCGGATCATCCCGGGATTCGACCTTGAGGCTTTGCCTCCAATGACCGCCGCGCCCCCACCCGAATCAGGGATGCCCGCGGGAGTAGATCCGCAGGGCATCCAAGATCCGAAGATGAAGGCCCAATACGAACAGTCCATCGCTGAGAATCAATCCGAGCGAGAGCAGTTCGCCCTGCAGTCAAAATTGCACGCGATTCAGCGAGACTGTGTCGAAGCGATCAGCGACCACGTCTCCGAGTCTTACTCGGATGCGCCACAACACACCGAAGAACTGAAAGCTCAGATCAACGAGCACATCGACTCCGTGGCACGCAAAGCATCACTTGGCGAGGTCCTACTGTCCGCGGAACGTAACGCGGAGTTCTAATCTCGACCCAGGGTTTCGTCGTCTGCGTGAATATCGTTTTGGTCTGACCTTTTCTGAACCTGAAAATTTTTGTGGATAACATATCTTGTGGGTCCTTGACGCCCCCCAATACATGATCTATGTTTTTCATTCAAGACAACCTCAACTTCGGGGCGGGGTGAAATTCCCCACCGGCGGTCAAAGCCCGCGAGCTAGCGCATTTTTTTTGCGTCTGCTGACTCGGTGAAATTCCGGGGCCGACAGTGAAAGTCTGGATGAGAGAAGTTGGCGGTCCAAAGTGGAGCATCGAAACAGGGAGCAATCCCTCATTTGTTGATGCCCACCGCCTGCCTTTTCTCCTTAGTTCCCCGCGTGTGAAAAAATGAGTATTTCTGGTATTGGCGTTGATTGCCAGCATCTGTTCGGCAACGACTCTTCGGGTATGGACGGGTGTTTCATGTCCGCCGCCCTTTCTCGGGCCCAGCGTCTGGAAAACCGCACCTGGCCCAACCCTCCGGTTGGCGCGGTGGTGGTCAAAGATGGTGTCATCGTAGGGCAGGGCTGCCATCTGGGGCCGGGCCAGCTTCATGCCGAACCGGTGGCTTTGGCCCAGGCCGGTGAAAAGGCCCGCGGTGGAACTCTTTACGTTACTCTCGAACCCTGCAACCACACCGGTCGCACTCCACCCTGCACCAAAGCCGTCCTGGAAAGTGGTGTGGCCCGGGTGGTCATCGGCATCAGGGATCCCAACCCTACGATCAAGGGAGGCGGCGCGCGGATTTTGCGTGAGCACGGCCTCGATGTGGAAATCGGGGTGTTGCCCGAATCCTGTCTCGAACTGATCTGGCCATTCGTGGCCACGGATAATTTTGCGCGGGTTTATGTGGAACTGAAAACCGCCACCAGTCTGGATGGGCGATTTGCTCCGGGGCCGCAACTGCGCACTGCCGCCAAGCCCTTTTATCTTACAGGAGAGGCTGCCCTCTGTGATGTTCATCGCCGCCGCCGCCGGGTGGATTTGGTGTTGGTGGGCCGCCGGACCGTGGAAGCGGATCGTCCCCAACTGGATGGCCGGCTGGCCTGTGAAGACAGCGACGTTCCCCAAGTTGACCCCTTGCCGGGTTATGTGGATACCAAATTAAGCTGGCAGGGTGGATTCAACAGGGACAAATATATCGTATTTGCAGGGGAAAGTGCCCGGGACAGTTCAGCTCGTTTGGCCATTGAAAAAGATGGTGGTGAAATCCT
>JAUUYW010000382.1 GCA_030590265.1 Candidatus Krumholzibacteriia bacterium | reverse complement strand
CTTCGATGAGCCCCGTACCGGAGATTGACCCATTGAAGCTGACAAGCATCCACTGCTACCCGAATCCCTTCAATCCATCGACCACCATCGAACTTGTTATGACCGAGCAAGGGCATGTCACCGTGGATGTCTTCGACCTTCACGGTCGAAGAGTAAGGCAGGTCGCCAATCTGGAACTGCCGTCGGGCAGTCATCAATTCAAGTGGGATGGAAGCGATGATCGAGGCAGGGCGTTGTCAACGGGAAGGTACTTGCTGAGGGCAGTGGTGAACCAAACAACTGTTACCGAACATATGACTTTGTTGAAATGAGCCGCGGACTACTTGATCAAAACAACCTTCCCTCGGCGAACTGCTTCACCAGCAACAATCCGATAAAAATACATACCAGATGCCATCGTTTGCCCTTGCTGATCTTTCCTGGGCCAGGTGACTTCATATTGCCCGGCTGAAAGATATTCCTCCACCAATGTATTCATCAACGCTCCCCGCAAATCGAAGAGTTCAATATTCACCTGGCTGGGATTGGTGATCTCATAGTGCAGAACTCCAGTACTGGAATTGACCAAAACAGAGAGTCCATCGCCGCCCGGGTTGTTGTCACCGACACCACTCAACAAGGGAACCATGGCGGCATTCACCGGGGAGGGGAAGGCTGGGTTAACAAAGACATCAGGGATGATTTGGGGTTCGAAGCCTTCGGCATCGAAAGCAACATCATACCAGCCATCAGGAAAAAACGCGTGGTACCGACCAAAACGATCGTTGCTGTTGCTGGTTTCATCGTGCTCGAAAGCAACAGTGGGGAAAGAGATCGTGGCTTCAATGGGGTCACCGTTTGAGGCGTTGGTGACATGCCCCCGCAATGGTATCGGTTGCTGGAGCAACCAGCGTGTGCCCGGCCAAACGAGATCAGCCTCATTGAGCGCAGCCTGGTAGGAAGGCTGGAAATCAGTCTGGGTCTCCATCAGAAACGCGAGGGCACCCCTGACTCCAAATTGCCATTGGTAATGTTCACCATCTGCGGAAGGTGCGCGATGATCACCGTCGTACCCGGCTTGGGTGGCAAGGGTGATCGCTTTTTCTTCCAGATAGTCATCGAAAGGATGATCCCAGCAGGAATACCCGTGGAGAACTTCCCGTCCATAGGAATGGTAGTCCAGAACCTTGGCAAAGTTCCGGTCCAAACTCCAGGCGATCATGGTTTGGGTTTCGGATTCGGATGCGGGGCTCAGTCCCTTGAAAATTTCCGAGTCTGGATCAGTGCTACCGGAGCAGGCGTTGTACCAACCCTGAGGATAGTTGCGGTTCTGGTCGACACCAATTCCAGTTGGAAAGACATGCCGGTTTTTGCGCCACATGTTGTCGGTGTTGAAGACAAACTCGTAACCATCGGGATTCCAAACCGGAGCAATCCAAATTTCGTTGGTATTGACGATGTTGGTGATGGAGGAATCGGTGCCGTACTGGGTGGTCAACTGTTCGATGGCGTGGAGGGCCAGAACCGGAGTGACGATCTCGCGAGCATGATGATTGCTGACCATGAGAAAAGCAGGTTCGTCTTCGTCCAGCATAACATTGTCTGAAATCTTCAGCGCGTAGAGATGGCGGCCTTCCATGGTTGGCGGTGTTCCATAACTTTCGGTGAGATCCACAAGTTGGCATATCTCTGGATAATTGGTGGCGGTCTCTGTCAATTGCGCGAGGATTTCCGACAGGTCGGGATAGCCGGTGGGCACGCTGAGGCCGGCTTGTCGTTCGGTTTGAATATCCCGGAAGGGTCGGCCGACCGCCAGAGTTGTGGGAGCATAGCCGGCGGCCAAAAGATCCTGAAGACCAGCCACTGATACGATCACTTCAAGCTGATGATCAGTAACCGAGCCTTCGAGGACATCGAATCCCTGGCGTTGCAGGTGCAGGGACAAGTCCTGTGCATTGGGGTCTTCGATGCGAACGTGGCGCAGAGGTTCAGCAAGTGGTTCTGCAGCATAAGCGCTTGAACCAACCAGGGTGATGGCTGCCAAAAAGATCGACATAAGCAAGTATTTCATCAAAAAACTCCTTGTTTATATCAATCATAACATTTTTGAATTCTGCAAACAATCCCTTCGAAGAAAAAAATGAAAATTAATTTTCCTATTCCACGAGGTTGATCAGGCGTCCTTGTTTTTCACCATCCACACCAAGATTGACGATGTAGACACCGCTGGGCATGGCTGAGCCGAATTGATTTCGACCATTCCAAACCGCCTCATAACGTGGTCCATTTTCCTGCCGGGCAGACACCAGTGTTTTGACCAATCGCCCCCGAATATCCAGGACTTGGAGCAACACCTCAGCAGTTCCGGATCCGGATGACAGCTGGTAAGGGATGGTGGTCGAAGGATTGAATGGATTGGGATAAGCAGCTCCCAATTCGAAGCGTTTTTGCCTTGGCAGGTCGTCCACGGCAGAGATTTCCAACTCGGCAATGGCCTGATCCACGATGGGACCAACTTCTTCGGGGATGAAGGCCGGCATCCCCTGCTCGGCATTGGTGCGGCGATAGCGGATCAATCCCTCACCATCGATCACGAAGAACGAGGTTTGGATGCAGTCGTAATCGAGGTCAACTCCCGCGGTGTGGCCCATCATCAGGATCGGGTAAGTGATTCCGGTTTCAGTGCGGAAAAATTCACACTGGGTGGCAGTGCCATCCCAGAGGTCGAGAGCCAGAATCTCAAATGGCTGGTCGACATATTGCTGAGCGAAGGCCTCCGTACCGGGGGCCAGTTCAATTCACCGCCATCAGCCGAAGCCAATCATGTTCAGCAGGACAACTTTGTTGTGGCGGAAATCCTGCAAATTGTGCCAATTGCCCCAGGTGTCCTCAAGGTTGAAGTCAGCGGCTTCATCGCCCACCTGGCCAACCGCCAGGGCTGGCGCGGAGGGCCAGACTGAAAACAGCACTGCAACTAGAAAGGCGAGACTGATGCACCATGATCCTGAGGGCCGAAGTTTACTTATTAGGGAGAATTTGGACATTGGGGACACCTTTCATCCTCGAAAAACAAGGGGTTATATTAATAAGTTGTTGTATTTAGGATAGTTAGGTGGATTTCAGTTCCCGAAACGAAATCCTATGAAAATTGTATGAATAAAGAACAAAACCGCAAGTATGGTGTTATTGATCCCCAAATCCCCTGCAAGTCAATTATTCACGTATCCAAAATTTCCTCAATCAATCCAACCTGGATTGGACACTTCGCCATGGTGGTCTTATACTTCGTGCCTAGGCAGGGGTCCGCGTATTCGGCATTTGAAGCCGATTCGCAGAGGGAGCCAAACCGGAGTTTGCTTTTTTTTTGCAGCCGAGGTATGCCAACCAGTTTTGCCCATTAGTCCCATTCTGTTTTTCTAGTAGAGACGCCACGGGCCATGGAATTCTCCCGACAGTCGGGAGATGGGGTTCGACAGTCACTGGTACTCCCAGAATTGATTGCCGAGCCAATTTGAAGCGAAGAGGGATTTGCTGGAAGAAGCCGGCGATTCTGAACGCTTAGTTAAGCCGGCAAGCCGGCACTTGGAGAAAAGACCTTGAAGAAATT
>JAUUYW010000489.1 GCA_030590265.1 Candidatus Krumholzibacteriia bacterium | reverse complement strand
TTTCGGGCTGCCCTCTCCTCTTTGAGCTGTTTTCGGAGGGCGGCTACTTTTTTGCCGTCAGGGCGAGTTGGGAAACCTTTTGGCAGGGGAGCATCTTCCGAAGCATCAGTGGACCACCAGGGCTCGTTCTTGTCCGAATCTGGCGGGGTAGGCTCGGTCATTGGGGGTTCCCTGGTTACTGGTGGGTTGATTTCGAATTCCTGACCTGTCCATCATTCATTTTGTTTTGGGGTTTTTCCAGCACAAAATTTGACCCAGGCAACAAAACCTCAAAAACTTTGCCTGCCGGCGAGCACTTTTTATAACTCGTCTGGCTGCATTTACTCAAACGGAAGGTAGGGGTCGAGAATCATTTTCAATTGATCTTTTAAAAAATCCGGGTCCTGCTGCTGCCACAAATCCTTCATGGGCATGCGGCCCTCTCCCCGCATTTCGCTTCCGTGGATGCGAAACAAACTCCAGGGCTCTGGCTGGCCGCAGAAACCAACTTCACCGCTCAGCTCCAGCTGAACCACGCGGCCCATCACGTTGGTCCATGTTGTCTCGGGCGATACCCTCAAACTCACCGCGCCGGGTTTGCATGAATCCCCCACTACGGACAGTCCCAAAGTTGTCAAAGCTGCGGTGATTCGGCCGGACAATTCTTCGTGATTCAGCTGAGGGTGGTCTGTCAATAGCAAAGCAAATTCCAGGTTGCCCAGAAGAGTCAGCCGGCTGTTTTGTGCGTTTGAGAACCTGGCATCATCCCTGGTTATTTCCGGCAGGTTTCCGCCCGCCACAGCCCGAACTTCTGCCGCCGCAGGTTCCATTTTTCCGTAGTGTTTTTTCAGGTCATTCCAGGTCCTGGTAAAACCCGGCGGATTGTCCTGAAGGGAGTCCAGCCTTGCGGCCAAAAATCGGAACGTGCTGGCTTCTTCGCGGTAGGGGACCATCAATTCTTCAGCTGCTTCGCGTCGAGACAGGGCAGCCATCACCCAATACTCACCCTTGCGGTGATGGGCCGTCGGGGGCACCAGTCGGATCAATTCCGCGTGCTCAAAATGGGTCCTGATTTTGGTGATCGATTCCAGTCTCTGGTGGTCGCGAATTTCTCCGCCGAAACTTTCAGACTCCATTTCTGAAGTCAGTTCGGACTCAATGGACGACCTCACGGCTGCAGCCACCATGGCCTTGGCGTCCTGCTCGGCCTGCCTCATGCTTCCGGTGCTGACACCCCAGGCTGATATATATGAATTAGAGGGGAATCGGGCATTCCAGGATGTTTTATCTTCTGGGTCGGGGAGGCGTTCCGTGGATCCTGATTCATTGTACCCACTGCCTGAACATGAGGTTAAAAACATTAACAACAACAAGTTAAGAATAGATACGGGCTTGCGGTATACCGTATACAGCGTCAATTTGACACCGTCCTGGCCACTCGAAACCCCAAAATAGCGGCCCTGAAGCCAGGCTTTGCACTGTTGTGGTTGGCCGACCGGCAGGCCTCCGGGGAGTTATCCCACGACCCTCCGCGAATCACCCGACCGGCTCCCGACCGCGGGCCTTCCGGATCTACCACAAATCGGGAAGGATAAGCCGAAGACCAGTTCCAGCACCACTCCCAAACATTGCCGTGCATGTCGTGCAGGCCCCATCGATTTGGCCTGCGGGTGGCCACCTCGTGGGTGCCTCCGCTGCTGTTGTATCGAGACCAGGAAATGGATCCCAGATCTGAATTCCTGTCTCCATTGGCGAACCTCTGCTGACTGCCGGCCCGGCAGGCATATTCCCACTCCGCTTCAGTGGGCAGACGGTAACCAACAGACTCCCGGTTCCAGAAAATTTCCTCGTTATTAAAACCGTAGGCCGGAGGCAGTCCCTCCTCTTTGGAGAGCCTGTTGCAGAACTCCACACACTGGGCAAAAGTGATGTTTTCCACGGGGAAATTTCCACCTTCAAAGTTGGATGGTCTTGACCCCATCACCGACAGCCACTGGTCCTGTGTGACTTCGGTTGCTCCGAGCATGAACCCTTGGGTGAGGTTGACCTGGTGCCGGTCTTCATTTTTTTCACGACCCTCTTCGTACCGCGGGCTGCCCATGAGAAACTCGCCGGGTTCCAGATGAATCATAGTGATGTTTCCGCCGCCAAACTGGTAGCCGGATTCAGGGTGGATGAACCAATCCTCCAGGCTGGTCACCGGCTTGTTTGGCAAAGGATGAACCACTCCGATCAGGCCCACTCCCCCGTGTTTTTTGATCCGTTCAGCCAGCAACGCCGTGGTGCCGGCCATGGCAGACTCCAGCTCCTTGAGGCTGATCCCCGCCGCCGATTCGCTGCCGATAAAGGCAGCACTTGTGCAGTGGTGGACTTTGAGAATAAGCCGCTGCTCGCCGGCAAAATCCAGCACCTCACCGGAGACCACATAGTTTGCCCCGAGGGTGCGGCCAATCTCCACTTCGCACGATGCATCAAGACAGTCGGACAAACGTGTGCCTTCCGGCAAAAGCTCCAGAATGCTCTCCCGGGTCATGATGGTGA
>JAUUYW010000365.1 GCA_030590265.1 Candidatus Krumholzibacteriia bacterium | reverse complement strand
GTTCCCTTCATCATCAGGGCTGCCCGACTCTTCATCAGAATCATTTGTCGTGGCTTCGGTGGTTTCAGTGGTTTCAGAAACTTCCGTTCCTTCAACGCCCTCATCTCCGGCCTCATCGGTTTCAGGCTCCGACGCCTCAACAGCCTCCACTCCAATCTTGGCACTGGAGCCAACCAGGTCATCACCCTTCAGGTTGATAATCCTCACGCCTTGGGTATTGCGGCTCTGCGAACTCACAGAATCCAGGGCAATGCGAATCATAATTCCCTTGCGGGTGATCACCATGAGCTCTTCACCAGGCACCACGTCCCGAATTCCCATCAGTGATCCGTTGCGACTGCTGCACTTAATCGTAATCAAGCCCTTGCCGCCACGGCGCTGTATACGGTATTCATTCAGTGGTGTGCGTTTCCCATAACCGTTTTCCGTTATGGAGAGCAGGGTCACATCCTCTGGGAAATTGCCTTCCTCGTCGCGACCCACGGTGATCATTCCGATCACTTCCTGGCTTTCTTTCAGCGCCAACCCGCGCACGCCACGAGCTGTTCGGCCCATGCTGCGGCAATCGGTCTCGTTGAAACGAATGGCCAGGCCGCTGCTGCTGGCCATGATGATATCACTGCTGCCATCGGTTTCGCGGGCCGAGATCAGGTGCTCGCCTTCCAGCAGTTTGATGGCCCTGATGCCAGCCTTGCGCACGTTGCTGAACGCCGTCAGCGGGGTGCGCTTGATGATGCCCATGTTGGTGGCCAGAGCCAGGAAACGTCCTTCGCTGAACTCCCTGATGGGCAGCACGGCGTGGATCTTGTCTCCCGGTTGGATCTGGATCAGGTTCACGATAGGTGTGCCCTTGGCTGTGCGTCCGCCCTTGGGAATGCGGTACACCTTCAGCCAGTAGAGCTGCCCCTTCTCAGTCAAGACCAGCAAGTACTGATGGGTCGAGGCGATGAACAGGTTGTCCACAAAATCCTCGTCCTTGGTGCCCATGGCGGTGATGCCTTTGCCGCCTCGGCCCTGCTGACGATACGTGTCCAGGGCGATGCGCTTGGCGTAGCCCTGGTTGCTGATGGTCACCACCATGGGTTCGTCGGCAATCAAATCTTCGATGTCGATTTCGCCTTCGTCTTCCACAATGGAAGTCCGGCGGGGATCAGCATAAGCACTGCGCACTTCTTCGATCTCTTCACGCACGATATTCAACACCAGGTCGCGGCTGTCCAAAATGGCTTTCAAGCCGCTGATTTTTTGAATCAACTCCGCGTATTCGTCTTCAATTTTTTGGCGTTCGAGACCCGTCAAACGAGCCAGGCGCATTTCCAGGATGGCCTTGCTTTGAATCTCGCTCAGACCGAAGCGCTCTATCAGCGCAACCTGTGCCACATCCGGCGAGGCGCTCTTTTTGATGATCTCAACGATCTCATCAATATTATCCAGAGCGATGCGGTAGCCCTCCAGCAAATGCGCCCGCTCTTCGGCTTTGCGCAGTTCGTACTGAGTGCGGCGAACAACCACTTCTTCGCGGAATTTCAGGAATTCCACCATGGTCTCTTTCAGGGTCATCACCTTGGGTTGGTTGTTCACCAGCGCCAGGTTGATCACCCCGAAAGTATTCTGCATCATGGTGTGGGAATAAAGCTTGTTCAGAATCACCGTTGGGAAGGCTTCTTTTTTCAAGACGATGACGATGCGCATGCCCTCGCGGTCACTCTCATCCCTCAAATCGGAAATGCCTTCAATGATGCCACCCCGCACCAGATTGGCGATTTTCACGATCAAAGTGGCCTTATTCACCTGATAAGGCAGCTCGCTGACGATGATTTGGCTTTTCCCGTTGTCCAAAAGCTCCGTTTCGGTGCGCGCGCGCACAACCACCCGGCCGCGACCGGTTGTTATGTAGTCGAAAATCCCTCGCTTACCGTGAATGATGCCGCCAGTGGGAAAATCCGGTCCTTGCACGTAATCCAGCATTTCCAGGGGATCAAGGTCAGGATTATCCAACAGGGCCACCAGGCCGTCGCAAACTTCACCCATGTTGTGGGGAGGAATTTTCGTGGCCATGCCCACCGCGATACCATCGGCGCCATTGACCAGCAGGTTGGGCACCTTGGAAGGCATCACCGACGGCATCATTCTCGAGCCGTCGTAGTTGGGAACGTAGTCCACTGTTTCTTTGTCCAGATCCGCCATGGTGTTGGTGGCGAATTTGGTCAGGCGGGCTTCGGTGTAACGTTCGGCGGCGGCGTTGTCGCCATCCACCGAACCGAAGTTTCCCTGGCCGTCAACCAAGGGGTAACGCAGGCTGAAATCCTGGGCCATGCGAACCAGGGTGTCGTACACCGAGTTGGTGCCATGCGGGTGATAGTTACCTGTGGTATCACCGGTAATCTTGGCCGATTTACGGTAAGGACGGCCCGGTTGCAGGTTGAGGTCGTTCATGGCCGTCAGCACTCGGCGGTGAACCGGCTTCAGGCCGTCACGCACATCCGGCAGAGCGCGACTGATGATCACGCTCATGGAATATTCCATGTACGAGGTGCGCATCTTTTCGGCGATGCTGGCCTCGACGATTTTTTCGCCCGGCTGGTTCGGAACCGCGCCGCCTTCCGGAAGATCAGGAAGATCTGGTGTTTCCGGAGTTTCGTCGTTGTTTTTGTCTTCAGACATCCTTGCCCTCTTTTTTAAATATTACATTCTCGGTTGGTTACTTAGTAATATTACTAAATATCCAGATCCTCGATGTTCATTTGTTTGGCGTTTTCTTCAATGAAACGTCGGCGCGGTTCCACATCGTCACCCATCAAGATGGTGAAAATATGATCCGCTTCGGCGGCCTCTTCGATGGTCACGCGGGTCATGGTGCGGGCGTCGGGATCCATGGTTGTTTCCCACAATTGATCCGGGTTCATTTCACCCAGACCTTTGTACCGTTGCACGTAAATTCCTCGGCCTCCCATTTCTTCAACAATGCGGTCCTTGTCTTCGTCACTGAAGGCATAGATTTCCTTTTTGCCTTTTTTGACTCGGTACAATGGCGGCTCGGCGATGTACATGTACCCATGTTCAATGATCTCCCGGAAGTACCGGAAAAACAGGGTTAAGATCAGTGTCCGGATGTGGCTGCCATCAACGTCGGCATCTGTCATGATGATGACTTTGTGATACCGCAATTTGGTAATATCGAAAACTCCACTGCCAATGCCCGTCCCCAGGGCTGTGATGATGGTTCGGATTTCGTCATTGCCCAAAATTTTATCCAACCGGGCTTTTTCCACGTTCAGAATTTTGCCTTTCAGGGGCAAAATTGCCTGGAAACGGCGCTCTCGTCCTTGTTTGGCGCTACCGCCCGCGCTGTCGCCCTCAACCAGGTAGATCTCGCATTCTTCAGGAACTCGGCTGCTGCAGTCGGATAATTTTCCGGGCAAGGCCGCCGAATCCAGGGCGCTTTTCCGGCGAGTCAGGTCCCGGGCCCGTCGAGCCGCTTCCCTCCCGTGAGCTGCCTGAATGCATTTGTTGATGATGGCTTTGGCTTCTTTTGGATGCTCCTGCAGGTATTCGGCCAGGTTCGAGTTGACCAGCGATTCCACCTGACCTTTGACCTCGGTGTTTCCCAGTTTGGTTTTGGTCTGGCCCTCGAACTGTGGTTCGGGAATTTTTACCGCGATGATGGCGCACAGGCCTTCGCGAACATCGTCACCCGTCAAGCCCTTCATGTCTTTTTTCAACAAACCGGAGCCGTTTGCAAAGGTATTGATGGTGCGGGTCAAGCCGGCCCGGAAACCGGACAGGTGTGTTCCG
>JAUUYW010000211.1 GCA_030590265.1 Candidatus Krumholzibacteriia bacterium | reverse complement strand
TTAGCAACTGGTTGATCGACTCTCTATCCCGGTGCGGAGTGGGCAATGTGCACCAACGCGGAGTGTCGGATCTGGTGATCGGAGAGCGAAAGATCGGTGGATCCTGTGTGTACCGAACCAAGGGATTGTTGTACTACAGCACCACTTTGCTGGTGGACCACAACCCGGACCTTGTGGACCGCTACCTTAAGCATCCCCCCAGAGAACCCGACTACCGAAATGGCCGGGATCATAAAAAATTCATGATTTCTTTAAAGGAACTTGGAGCAGTCCTTCACCATGATTCATGGAACGCACTACTTGACAACGACTTACAGTCTAATTTGGCAGATCTCACCAAAATGACCAATTGCACTTGATTATTGACAGAAAACCGAAAATTCGGTTAGTATAAGGTTGGTTTGAAGGGGCTGGGGGAAAGAAGCCCTATTTTGGCCTTATTTTGGTGTGCAATGCATCATACCAGCAACTTGAATTACGTCATTGAAACGGGAGAAACAGGTGATGATTGTGGAAAGCCCGAGTCGTACCACTCGTCTGTTGATTGTGGATGATCATCCACTGGTTCGTTCAGGGATCAGTTCCATCATTCAAATGGAGTCTGACCTTGAGGTCTGCGGAGAAGCCGAAGATCAAACAACAGCCATGAATCTGGTCGCAAAAGAAAACCCGGACCTGGTTCTGGTGGACATCAGCCTGAAGAACAGCAACGGACTGAATCTTCTTAAGGAAATCAACCAAAACCATCCCCGGACCCTGACCTTGGCTGTGTCCATGCACGACGAATACACTTATGCCATTCGTTGTCTCAAAGCCGGCGCCAAGGGCTATATCATGAAGCAGGAAGGCACCGAGAAAATTCTCGAGGCCATTCGCTGCGTATTGACCGGCAAGACCTACCTCAGCGATACCATGACCCAGGCCACCGTCGAACAACTCGGCGCCGGTCGGGCCGCCACCGGTTCCAATCCGGTGGATGTGCTGAGCAACCGGGAGCTGGAACTCTTCCAGCTGACCGGACAGGGAAAAGAGATTTCTGAAATTGCCAGGATCATGAACATCAGCCCGCGCGCGGTGGAAGTTCACCGCTCGCACATCAAAAAGAAGTTGGGGTTGCGCACCAGCACCGACATTTTCCAGATGGCTTATGACTGGTTGAGGCAGAATGGAATTCAGCCCTGATTTGGAATTGGATTTGTTTGAAGAAAAATGCCCCCGCTTTGGGGGCATTTTCTATTCCTTGTTCTGTTGCGCAGCCAAACAAAAGTATTACCGATTCAGCTGATCCCACAAAACCTCGGCCACCAGTCTCATGCCCAACCCCACCGCTCGTTCATCGGCATTGAAAGTTGAACTGTGCAGGGACATGGTGTTCTCCTGTCCCGGGGGCGCCACTCCCAGACGGAACTGGAAGCCAGGCACAACCTGACCGTAACGGGAAAAGTCCTCGCCACCCATCCCCGGCGGATAAGTAATATCATTCTCAGGCCCCAAAACCCTTTTGAAGACCTCCCGCACCTGGCCAACCAATTCCGGATTGTTGTAACCTGCGGGGGTGCCCCAGTAATATTCCAACTCCGGCTCGGGTGCTCCCACGGATTCGGCCAAACTGCGCACCGTGCGCTCCACCTTGGCTCTTACCGCCTGGCGTGTTTCTTCATCATGGGTTCTGACAGTAGCCGCCAGCTTCACCTCAGAAGGAATGACATTGCTCTTGGCCCCACCCTCAATGTATCCCACCGAAATCACCGCATGGTGATTCACATCGATTTCCCGGGCCACAATATCGTTGAAAGCCAGCACCATCTTGGCCGCCAGGGTCACCGGATCAATGCTGCGATGGGGGTAGGCCCCATGTCCCCCACGTCCTTTGACGGTGAGCCTGAAACCGTCCACATTGGCTGTGGACCAACCGGAACAACTGCCCACCTGGCCGTAGGCAATGGTGGGATGATCGTGAAAAGCCAGAATACATTTTGGCTTGCGGTCGCCTTCAAAGAGCCCTGCGGCAAGCATATCGTGGGCTCCATCACCAGTTTCTTCGGCCGGCTGGAAAATGATCATCAGGGTGCCGGGCATTTCCTCGCGCACCGCAGCCAGGCAGCGGATAGCTCCCAAGGCGATGCTCATGTGCAAATCGTGCCCACAGGCGTGCATCACGCCAACATCATGCCCGCCGTTGAGAGTATCGCGTTTGGTGGAGCAAAAAGGCAGATCCGTATCTTCGGTGATGGGCAAGGCGTCGATATCGGCACGCCAGGCAATGCGCGGACCGGGTTTTCCGCCCTGCAGCTCAGCCACCAAACCTGTTCCCCAATCGCCTTCGATGAAGGTGATGCCTGGAATATCTTCCAGGGTCCGTCGCAAATAAGCCTGGGTTTCGGTTTCCCGGTTGGACAGCTCGGGGTTTTCATGCAGCCAGCGGCGATCGTTGATGGTTTGTTGCTCATGCTCATCGGCTAGAGCCGCGAAGTTGGGTTGAGTAGTGGAAATGGTTGCCCCCGCAACTGTGGTTGCCCCCGCAACAATATACAAAACCAGCAGCCACATCATCCCGCTGGAAACTAAAAATGCCCCACGAGGGGCATGGCAACAGTTGGTCAATTTTTCCACCTTAATCATTCAACACCTCAATGAATCCGGGCCGCCCACTGGGACGGCCCGGCAAGAAAATGCAAAACTATTTTCCGTCGCTGCCCTTCAGGTAACGGTAGAAATCCGAATCCGAAGAAAGCACCAGGGTGCTTTTGCTGTCCAGTCCGGTCTTGTACGACTCCATGGTCTTGAGAAACTCGTAGAAGGACCGGGTATCGTCCGATTTGTTGTAGGCCTTGGCGTAAATCTCAATAGCCTTGGCATCGGCGGTACCTTTGACTTCCTGGGCCGTGCGATAGGCTTCGGAGCGAATGCGCAACAGCTCACGATCCTTCTCGCCACGAATGCGGAAGGCCTCGCCTTCACCCTCACTGCGGAACCGATCGGCGATGCGCTGGCGTTCAGCGATCATGCGCTCGTACACCTTGCGCTGCACCTCGGTCACATAGTTGATGCGCTTGAACTCCACATCCAGGATCTCAATGCCCAAATCACTGGTCCGGGATTGGGATTTGGCCAGGATCTCATCCTGAATTTTCATTCGTCCAAACTTGACGGAAGCCAAAACCACCGGTGATTCCCGACTCTCGTCTTCACCCGGGACAGGCTGACGATTGGTGATGCGCACCAATTCCACCAGATCGTACTTGGCGATGGCGTTGCGGGTTTCACCGTCGATGATATCGTCCAAACGGGTTTGGGCGCCACGTTCGTTGTGCAAACGCTGGAAGAACTTCAAAGGATCGGTGATGCGCCAGCGGGCGTAATTGTTCACCCAGATGAAACGCTTGTCACGGGTGGGCAGCTGGTTGGGGTCACCATCCCATTCCAGGAATCGCTTGTCGAAACGGTGCACTTCCTGAATGAAGGGCAGCTTGAAGTTCAGTCCAGGACTTGTAACGGGATCGCCCACCGGCTCGCCGAACTGGGTGATGATAACCTGGTCTATTTCCTTGACCACGTACACGGAGTTCAGAACCAACAGTCCGAGAAGAATGACCACAGGGATGATTAAGCGATTCATATTACTTACCTCCCTTGGCATTGTTCAGATTCAGCATGGGCAAGATCCCCTTGATGTCGCTGTCGACGATGATTTTGTCTTCCACCTTGGGTAGAACTTCATTCATGGTTTCCAGATACATGCGTGTGCGTGTTACTTCCGGAGCCAGACGATAGGCCGCATAAATGGAATTGAAGAGCGAAGCATCACCCTGGGCACGGTTCACGCGGTCGAGGGCATAACCTTCGGCTTCCTGAATTGTTTGCAGGGCGCCACCCTTGGCCTTGGGAATTTCCCGGTTGTATTCGGATTGGGCCTGGTTGATGAGTGTTTCCTTGGCTTGCTGGGCCTCGTTCACTGCGTTGAATGAAGGCTTCACAGCATCGGGCGGATTCACATCCTGCAAAACAACCTGATCAACGGTGATCCCCGTCTCGTAGATATCGCACAGTTCCTGCAACCCTTTTTCAACTTCGTGGGCTACTTCCGCACGCCCGACAGTGAGCACTTCATTGACAGTGCGATCACCAACCACCCGGCGCATGACCGCTTCGCTCATGGCGCGGAAAGTCTCGTCCACATTGCGCACCCGGAATTCGTGTTTGTAGGGATCCGTGATGCGGTACTGGACCACCCATTCCACCATGGCGGCGTTCAGATCGCCGGTGAGCATGTTGGCTTCTTCGCGATACGGTTTGGTGGAGTATTGGCTTTTGACACCGGCTTTCAAGGTGCGGAAACCAAACTCAGACTTGTGCTGGCGTTGGATGGCCACCTTATAAACCCGCTCCACACCGAAAGGAACCTTGAAATGCAGACCCGGCGCTGTTTCACGCACGAATTTGCCGAAGCGAAGAACCAGACCGGTTTCTTCAGCATTCACGGTGTAGAAACTTGTAAGACCCAGAATCAGGAGGATTGCTACGGGAAAAATCACCTTTAGCTTTCCCAGATTCAGGTTGGGCAATTTGATTTCGGGAATCTGTGGTCCCTGATCATTGCCATCAAATTGATTGGACATGTTTCACACTCCTGAGAGGGGGTCGAGCAATTGACGCGCATTTACCCTTGGCGGGATCCATTTATTCGTTAGCAATCTACTTCTTTTTCCGGCATATGAGAACCTTTGTTGGCGGATATTTGCATATTTTTATCCCCGGCTGGCTATTCCGTCGGCAATCCAAACAATTGGCAGGCGTTCTCGGTGGTAATCCGGGCGATGAGCTCAGGATCCACCTCCCGCAGCTTTGCCAGAGCAGCAGCCACATCGGCCACATGCTGAGGCTCTGTTTCTTCGGGACGAACACCTTGCAGGCCGATTGAGGGCGCATCCGTCTCCAGGAGAAGCCGATTTTCCGGTATGACCTTGGCTCCCCGATGAATCCGCCTGGCATTTTCCCTTGTGACCGCCCCGCCGAGCCCGAAATGCAGTCCGGCCTGATGAAAACGCTGCACCAGTTCCGGTCCGCGGGTGAAGGCGTGAATAACTCCTCTGATCCGGCCCTGGTGGTGGTTGATGGCGTCCAGAAGTTCATGGAAAGCGCCCCGGCAATGAAGGATGACGGGTAAATCGAGTTCCACCGCCAGTTCGAGCTGGGAGACAAAGACAGGAAGCTGGATCTCCAGGCTGGGTGATTCGATCTTGGTATCGAGCCCAATTTCTCCGATGGCCACAACTCTTGTGGAAGCTTCGGCAACAGCCTCGGCCAGGGAATCCTTGATTTGATTGGGGGAAAGAGAATCGGCAACCCATGGATGAACTCCAAGGGCGGCATCAATGCCAGGTCGTTGGGCCAATTCCAGAATCTCTAGCCAGGAAGCCCGATCGTAGGCGGGATTGATCACCCGCGATACACCTCGACTTCGCGCCCGGGTCATTACGCCCTCTGCATCGGCCGCCAGGGGAGACATATTCAAGTGGCAATGTGTATCGATCAAATTCCTCACCCTTTCACCTATTATACTGTTACAATAGTTCCGTTAAATTATTAAAAGAAATCCATTGACTCCTACTGTTTTGGTATGATATGTTAATATTGGTGTTGTTTACAGGAAACCACTGGTCCACGTAAGACACAAGGAGAAACAAATGACCCGCAATGACCTCTTTTGCCGATGGCTGCTTCTAATCTCTTTAACTTTAATAACCGTTTCCCCTGCAATCGCTTACGTAGGATCAGACACTTGCGCAAACTGCCACTCGAATCAACATGAAAAATGGGTTGATTCCGGGCATCCCTACAAATTGACTGAAATTAATGGTGAAGCGCCAACTGGCTCCTTCCCCGATTTCTCTGCCTACCCCAATGATCCGATTGATCCTCCAGCAGGGACAACCTGGAGCGATTTCAGCTACACCATTGGTGGCTACGGCTGGAAAATGCGCTGGGTTACTCTTGATGGCTTCATCTACACTCCGCCAACAGGTCAAAACCAGTACAACTTTGAAACTCAAACCTGGAGCAACTACCACGCTGGCGAAACCAAGCCCTACGACTGTGGTGGATGTCACACTACCGGTTGGGTTGATTCGGATGACGGAGATGACTCCAACAATCAGGACGGCATGCCAGGCATGTTGGGTACTTTCTTTGCCG
>JAUUYW010000165.1 GCA_030590265.1 Candidatus Krumholzibacteriia bacterium | reverse complement strand
GGTTCACATCGTTGCCATTTTGGGCAAACACCTGGGCGATTCCATTGCCCATGGTCCCGCCGCCGATAACTGAAACTATCATTTGTTCAATCCTTTCCGGTGACGGGGACGGCTCTGCATCCGCCCCCGCGAGACATGAAACTATGGACGCGAGATGGCCATGCTGACAGCGTCGCCGCCGCCAAGACTCAGGCTGGCGATGCCGTCGCTAACATTATTGTCTTCCATGGCGTGCAACAGGGTGACCAGAATGCGCGCACCCGAACAACCGATTGGATGGCCGAGGCTGACGCCGCCGCCGTTGATGTTGACTTTGCTATCATCCAGTTCCAGCGCACGAACCACACCGAGACTTTGCACGGCAAAGGCTTCGTTCAGTTCGTACAAACCGTAATCGGCCACGGTTTTGCCTGTTTTTGCCAGCAGGTTTTTGATGCTTGTCACCGGGGCCATCATCACTTCATTGGGCTCCACGGCGCCAGTGCTGGCTCCTTCGATGTAGGCCCGGATTTCCAGATTGTTGGCCTTGGCGAAATATTCACTGCAAATGAGCAGGGCCGCCGCACCATCATTGATGGACGAAGCATTGCCTGCGGTCACGGTGCCGCCGTCGCGCTTGAAGGCAGGGCGAAGCTTGGTCATTTTTTCGGCGGTCGTGCCTTCACGGGGCCCCTCGTCGCGATTGACGACCACGGCATCGCCCCTGCGCTGAGGAACTTCCACGGGCACCACTTCACGATCAAATTTACCGGCATCCCAGGCGGCTACAGCTCGTTGGTGGCTGCGGGCAGCGTAGGCGTCTTGGTCTTCACGGCTGATGTTGTAGGTTTCGGCCACCCATTCGGCAGTCATGCCCATGTGGTAGTTGTTGTAGATGTCCCACAGGCCATCGTGGACCAGCAGATCAGTAACTTTGCCGTCACCCAGGCGCATGCCATTGCGGGCCGTCATCAGGGCGTAGGGAATCTGGCTCATGTTTTCGAATCCACCGGCGATGATGCATTCCTTGTCGCCGGCGCGGATGGCCTGATCGGCCAGAGCCACGGCTTTCAATCCGCTGCCGCACACCTTGTTGATGGTCATGGCACTGCAGCTGGCAGGCACACCACCAAAAATGGAAGCCTGACGGGCGGGATTCTGTTGCAAGCCTGCCTGGCAAACATTGCCCATGATCACTTCGTCGATTTTTTTCACATCGACGCCTGTTTTTTCAATGATGGCCTTGACCACGATGGCTCCCAGCTGGGGAGCACGCACCGAAGACAACCCGCCGTTGAAGGTGCCGATGGGAGTGCGGATGGCCGCGCAGATTACGGATCGGTTGCTCACTTGAATCTCCTTTGGCTTTAAGCTTCGTTAGTTTCTTGAGTATTTAGTTTTTCAATTCGTGACGACCGATAACCATGCGTTGAATTTCGCTGGTTCCCTCGCCAATGGTGCAAAGTTTTGCGTCGCGGTACATGCGCTCCACCGGATACTCCCGTGTGAAACCGTACCCACCGAGAATCTGAATGGCCTTGTCGGTCACAAACATGGCCGTCTCGCTGGCATGCAACTTGGCCATGGCAGCCATTTGGCCATAGGACTCTCCGGCATCCTTCAGGCGACAGGCTTCGTACATGAGTTGGCGCGAGGCCTGGATCTGAGTGGCCATGTCCGCGATCATGAACTCGATAGCCTGGAACTTGCTGATGCTGCGGCCGAACTGGTGGCGTTCGTTACTGTAATCACGAGCCACTTCGAAGGCCCCTACTGCAAGTCCCAAGGCAACAGCGGCAATGGAAATGCGACCGCCATCGAGGGTTTGCATGAAGTATTTGAAGCCTTCGTTCTCTTTGCCCAGCAAAGCGGCGCCAGGGATACGCACATCTTCCATGGTCAGCGGAGCAGTGTCCGAAGCCCGCATGCCAAGTTTGTCTTCTTTTTTCTCCACCGTGAAACCCGGTGTATCGGTGGGCACGATGAAAGCGCTGATACCGGAACTGCCTTTGGCTTCCATATCGGTTTTGGCGGTGATGATCAGGGCACCGGCGTAGTGGCTGTTGGTGATCCACATCTTGGTGCCATTGAGAACCCAGTCATCGCCATCGTGCACGGCAGTGGTGCGGGTGCCTCCAGCGTCGCTCCCGGCACCTGCTTCAGTGAGACCAAAAGAGAGCAGGGATTCACCTGTAGCGGCTGGGGGCAGGTATTTTTTCTTTTGCTCTTCGGTGCCAAGAGTGGCGATGGGCCAGCAGCCCAGGCTGTTGTGGGCGGCCAGGGTCAAACCATGGCTGCCGCAAACGCGGCTGATCTCTTCGACCACCAGGGCGTAACTGGTGATGTCTGCGCCCACCCCTCCATACTCTTCGGGAACGGACAGGCCGAGGAATCCCAGGGCACCCATTTCCTTGACTGTGGCTTCGGGGAATTTGGCGGAGGCATCGATTTCGGCTGCAATGGGAGCGATTTTGCTGTTGGCGAAATCACGGGCCATTTGGCGGATCATTTTCTGGTTATCGTTGAGTAGCATTTTGTCTCCTGGATGCAACTGTCGCTGGGCCGCAAAGGCGGCTTAGTGGGCCACGGATTGGTCCCTGTTCGGGGTCTGGATAGTACTGTTTGACAGTAACGCTTATTCGCAGACAATTAAAGAGAAAACAAGACATGGGCCCTATTTATAGGGGATTGGCCTCTATTGGGCCGTTGATACCCTCCTCAACCAAACAGGACGAGCCTGGACTCCTTTCCCGGCTCGCCCCTGGCCCCGGCTGAACCGCGGCCATTTGATCATATTTGTCCCTGATCAGCGGTATTGGCTCTTCAAAAGATCCCAGCTGGTCGTCTCCACCGGCACCAAAGGAACGCAAATATTGGGATCTCCCGGTGTCGGCAAACAACCAGTGCCCTGGGGCTCGAAACCACCGTTGTATGGGTTCCAGGCGTCGAACATGGTCCACTGCTCGGTTTCAGGGTCCCACCCGCTGGATCGATCATCCTCCACTTCATGATTGTCCAGGGTTACGCGGTGAATCATCACCAGGGCCGTACTCGCCTGGTCCGGGATGGTTCGCAGCAATTCGAGTGTATCGCCGGTGTTGTTGATGGAGAAACCAGAAACAAAAACTCCCTGTCCCTCCTGCCAGGCAACAGCATCAGACCCGTAGAAAACGGTCACTGCCCCTGGCTCCAGGGTGCCAAACAATTGCAGATGAAGATCATCACCATAGACATCGCGCAGCCAATAGTCAGACAAGTCTTCGGTTGCAGCTCCGTTGTTCAGCACTTCAATCCATTCGTCGCCTCTGAAATTAACGGTTCCGTCGCCGTCCCAATCCTGATTTGGGTCACCCAAAACTTCATTGATCATCAGCTCCGCCTGAACCTGGGGCACCAGGGAAAAAGCGGACCAGACCAGGCAGAGAAGCAACAACACCGTCAAGGGTCTTGACAAAAACACCATTCTGTTCTCGAATTCCAGGAGGTTGTAATGAGAGGTGGCTTTGCCAAAGCTAGAAACGGACCAACTATGACTTTCAGAATTGGAGTGATCGGAGCGGGTGCCCACGGAACACGCTATCTACGCCATGCTCAACAGGATGTGGAGGGGATGCAGCCCACTGTGCTGTGCCGTCGGCAGTTGGAGGCCGGCTTGGCCCTGGCCTCGGAATGGAACTGCCGTCACCTCAGGGATGCGCAGGAATTGATCGAGTCACCGGATGTTGACGGGGTTGTGATCTGCACACCTCCGTCCACACACTTTGATTTTGCAAAAGCTGTCCTGAATGCAGGCAAGCCGTTGTTGCTGGAAAAACCCATGACCGGGACTTATTCCGAAGCTCAACAATTGTTGGCCATGGCCGGAAACACTCCTGTAATGGTGGCGCAAACCCTGCGTTGGAATCCCGTTATTCAAAAGGTCAAGGAATTGTGGCCCCGGTTAGGCAAAGTGCATCTGGTGCGGCTGGCTCAACGGCTTGAACCAACCAAGTTGGCCTGGCAGCGGAATGTGGATGAAACGATCGGTGGCTCAGTGTTGCTGACTGGGGTGCATCTGTTTGACCTTGTGCGCCATTTGACCGGAGTGGAATTTGTTTCGGTTGACTCCAGGCAGGACAAAATTTTGAACCCGGTGGTGGAGGATATCTTCCTCGCCCGGTCACGATTGAGTGATGGATGTTGGGTAAGTATGGAAGTCAGCAAATACACCCGGAGCAGGGCGTGTTGGCTGGAAGCAGTGGGCGAGAATGGGCAAATATTTGCTGATTACCTGGATGGTGGAATAGTTTTGCGGGAAGGATTCAAGGAGGAGCGGTTTGACGTTTCGGCTAGAACTCCAACCCTTCCCCAGGTTTTGCGGGATTGGATGGAAAGCTCTCTTGGCAAAATCCCCTGCCCTGTGACCTTGGCTGATGGTCTGGCAACCATGCAGGTGGTTGATGCTTGTTATCGCTCAGCCTTGGCGGGGTTGGAGGTTCCATTGGAGCGTTGAATTCTCGTTATTGATGGTTTATTATCATCAGATAGGAGATCGTTTATTTTTGACAGGGGATTCGGATGTCGAACACAGTTCAATCATTGTTTTTCATTACTGTTTTCCTCTGCTTGGCCGCAGCATCCGGTTGCTCGGATGACCCGTCCACCCCACCTCTTTCCGCTAAGCTCCAGGTTGATTTGATTTCCCCCTACCACAATGAATGTCCCGATGCTCCTTTTGTGGTCCATGTCGAGTCCAATCGTTCTTTGCAGCGTGTTGAATATCGTGTTGACGGCCATACCGTGGCCACAACTTACCAAGCACCCTTCGAGTTTCTCTGGAATATCGCCTTGTGGGCTGACGGAGGTTTTCACTTCCTGATGGCCTATGGATTTGATGCCCAGGATGATAGTCACTACGATGGCAATGTGGGATTCCGGATACCCACCGGTACCGATGGCGTCCTGTTGAATCCAGCCCCGGACAGTGGGGTCCCGGATCCCACCGAAGCGACCCTGCGTTGGCGCCGGGATCCCCAGGCAACAGAATATGAAGTGGTCTTGAGCCTGCAACCTGATTTTTCCACTATCAGCCACACTGCCACTTCCAACGACACCACAGTGACCATCACCGTCTCGGAACAGCAATGGCAATATTGGCGAATGCGGGCTCAAAGAAACGATGGTTTTTGGGGCCCATGGAGTGAATCAGCAGCATTCTACGGAGGGGCGGTTTTCAGTGGAGAATACGTCCATAATGGCTCCAGCAGTTCCATCGGTTATGCCGTTCTGCAAACCGAAAATGACGGCTATCTGGTGGCCGGTGGCCACAACAACTACCCACTGGTCCGCAGCTTTGACTCCATGGGAGAACCCGGATGGACTTTCGCACCATACTTCCAGGGAGCGTATAACGACTTGGTAAGCACCGTCGATGGAGGCTGTGTGTTGGTGGGCCGGGTCCAATCTGACGGATCAACCAATGTCATCCTTACACAACTCGACGCCCATGGTCAGGAGCTTTGGAGCCATCCGTATTTCGGCTCTGATTCATCCGACCAGGGTTGGAGTATCTTGAGCTGTGCTGAGGGTGGTTATGTGATTGCGGGTCGTCGAGATGGATCAGCCTGGCTCTTTGGAGTGGACGACCAGGGCTGGTTGGTCTGGCAGAATACTTATGATATTGACCAGGCTTTTGCGGTGGTGGAGCGAGCCGATGGCGGATTTGTTTTCACCGGTGAAATTTATTCGCAATTTTTTGTTCTGGTGGGAACCGACTCCGTGGGAAACGAACAATGGCGGACATTATTGGCAGGGGGGGACTACCCCTTTGGCTATTCAGGTATCGATCTTGTGGCTGATGATTTCGGTTATACAGCCCTGGATGAAAGTGGACAATTGCATCGATTTGAGGAAAGTGGGCAGTACCAAAGTTCGATCTATCTGGGGTATGAATATTACTCAGCTCTCGACAAGACCGCAGATGGGGGCTACATCGTGGCCAGCCGTTCCGACCTTATTTGTCTGGATGAATCATTCCAGGAAGTGTGGCGATTCTCACATGACGGCACATCCACCGACATCCACCAAACTTCCGATGGAGGGTTTGTGGTCACCGGAGCAAACCATCCACCCCACTCCAGCAATCGGCTTTGGTTGCTTAAAACAAATGCCGATGGTATTTTCGCTCCACCGGCCATCGACTAGTCTCCACAGGAAACGCAGCCACTTTCTCTGGCACCGACCACCTCATCATGACCTGTTCCCGGTGGCAGGCAGGGCGAATCGTTGCACAGGAAAACATTATCCAGAGATACATCGCAGAAAAGAGGGTCCAGAGAAAAATTGCCTTCGGTACCCTCCTGGTCCTGTATAATCCCAACCCAATCACCACCGGAATTGCCATAAATATCGCAGTAGTCAAGAACTGGAACGGTTGAGCCTTCCTCAACAGGAACACCGGTGTTGAAAGCCAGGATGCAGCTGGAAATTTCCGCAGCTTCGCCATAATACCCGAAATAGAGAATCGACTCATTGGGATCAACAGTATTGGCAACCAGAGTGCATTGCCTCAGGGCCGAAGCGGAATAGGTGTGAATAGTCCAGAATCGGCTGATATTTCCGATCAGAGTGCAGCCATGGAGTGACGCTTCCTGGCAACGAATAGCGGCGGCATAGTCACCATGATTCCCCAACAGGTCACAGTCGAAAAGCTCCAGTCCCGAGCCCCCATAGAGACCAGCGCCCTCCCAGGATTGGTTTCCCACAAATCGGGAATTTCTGATAATCGCGGCATTGTGAAAACTCACCGCACCGCCTTGTTCATCGGCTTGGTTGTCTATAAAATCGCAATTCACGACTTCAAGACTGTCGCCATAAACATAGAGACCACCGCCACCGCCCTGGCTACCATCACGAGCAATTGCCAGGTTCCTCAGAAAAATACTGCCAACAACTTCCAGACCATTGCCGCCAAACAAACCAGCACCCGAACCATTGATTACGTTGTCGGAAAAAAGGCAGTTTTCCACAAGACCATCGGAAGACAACCTCAAAGCACCACCATTGTTTTCCCGGAAGGTGCATTGACTGATATGGGATTGGTCATCAGCCAAAACAGCTCTGTTATCATTGTGCTCAAAAACGCAACCCCAGGCTTCAACCCGGCAATTGGCCATCAAAGCACCACCAGCATTGCCGCTGAAATTCTCGGCGAAGAAACAATTGTCCATGCTAACAGCAGAGAGGAAGTCGGCGAAGATACCTCCACCATAATGGATACTGGAATTGCCTTCAAACCGGCAATTTTCCAG
>JAUUYW010000123.1 GCA_030590265.1 Candidatus Krumholzibacteriia bacterium | reverse complement strand
GTTTTATGAAGACACTTCCCGGGACCGAGCCCGAGAATATGCTTTGAGGTACATTTCTTTGGGTGAGAATAATGCCACCACGGAATTCATGAAGGCTGTTGCAAATTTTTAGCAGACAAGAAGATGCGAGGCCACGCAGGGGGAGCGCAGCCTCGCCTGGGACCGATCTGCTGACCGATCCGCCGGGTCCTTAAATGGCTCTCGGAGCAGGCCGTTCGATATCCTTCTTCGGCGTGCCACCAAGTTTGAAGAGCCGCGCCAGGAAACAATTCTCTCCCCGACTGTAGGCAAATCCAAGCACCAGCCCAAATACAATGTGTCCCATCAGTGAGGGCATCATGCTCTGGGCCGCCGCTGCATTCCAGTTGACGCCCAGGCCCATGCCCATCATCAGAGGCATCATTGTCAAAGGACCGAGCACCCACCACACCACACCGTAGGCAAAACCACTGATCAAGGCTTTGACAGTGGTTTTGGCCAGGGCTCCCAGGACGAGTCCATAACCGGCCCCGATGCCCACACTCATCATCATGTGGATGAGAAAACCAACCACGGCGTTGGGCTGGCCGACCATCTTGCCGATCATCGGCAGCATGCCCATGGCACCCATCATTGCCCCGAAAACCAGTCCACCCATGATTCCACCTATGATTCCCAGCTTGATTCTTGTTGCAAACATTTCGTGTCTCCTTATTCTATATTTGGCCACCTTGATGGTGGTGTTGTTGTCCGGTCTGGCCGGTCGCTTCATGAAGTGAGTGCGGGCCGGTTCGGAATTGTTACAACTTTTGTTCATCTTTTGGGGGACACCAAAGGGAGATCACTAACATATGTTCTTTATGATGACTCTTGAATCCCACGTCGGGCCAACTTTCCTGTCTCGGCTGAAAGAACGCCACGAAGAGACCCTGGCCGAGCTGACCCATGAGTACTTGCCTCAGATTTACCGCGCCGCCAGGGGAGCCGGGCTCAGTGTGCAGAACGCAGAGGACGCCGCCCAGAATACCTTTGTTACCTTCATGGAGAAATTGGACGATTTTGAAGGCCGATCCCACGTGCGCACCTGGCTGTTTGGCATACTCTATCGTAAAATTTCAGAAATGAGGCGCGGCGCCCAGCGAGAAGAAAGAGCTGAGGATATTGAGGAGGTCATGGAAAACCGATTCAAAACCAATGGCTTTTGGGCCAAGCCGCCCCGGGAAACCGACAGCTCGTCTTTTGACCGTGAAATTCGCGCTCATTTGAACGACTGTCTGGACGATATTACCAATGACCAACGACTGGCTTTCATCATGCGTGAAGTGGAAGAAATGAACAGTGAAGAAATCTGCGAAGCCATGGAAGTGAGTCGTTCAAACCTGGGCGTCCTGCTTTATCGTGGGCGCAACAAGTTGCGGGAATGCCTCGAACACCGGAACATCAAGGGGTAGGGTATGCTGAAGTGCAGACAGGTGACCAGACTGGTGGCCACTGATGACTACAAGGAATTGGGGCTCCTTAAAAAGGTCGAATTCAAACTCCATCTGTTGATGTGCAACCACTGTCAGCGGTATTTTTCTCAGATTAAGAGCCTGGGCTGCGAAGCTCGGGAGGCCGCCAAGGAACATGAAGCGGGTCCTGAGCAATTGAATCGTATGGAAAACAACATTATGGATGGGCTTAACGGCTCGGAAAATTGATTTTTAGACAAAAAAAGGGCCCCAGTCTTGGGGCTCTTTTTTTTATGGTATTCGATATCACCTGTAGAGCGACTTCACCGCACCCCAGCTGGATTCCTCAGTAGCAACCACATCATCTGAATATTCCACAATCATCGGCTTGGGATTCAAGCTGTGATGATCATTCCACATGCCACCGCCGGCAGGAGTGAACTGCAAATACATTTCACCATAAATCTCATCCCAGTCGTTGGGTTCGCCGGGGGCCCAGTTGGACCAGGTGAATTCTTCTTCGGTGACCCAATGCCAGTTCAAGATGGGTTCACTGTGATCACTGTTCTGGTAGCCACCAATCCAGGGATCGCCATAGGGAGCAGGAGCATCGCCACCGAGCACAGTGTTGTATACAAAATCATTTTCAGCCTGGCTGGTCAGAGTGACCAGGTAGCCGGGACTGCCGAAAATGGTTCGGTTCTCAGCGATGATGTGGGCTTCTTCCCAGGTGACCAAACCGTCAAGGTACTCGTAATAATGGCCATTGCCTTCCCATAGGATGGCTTCTGCCGATGCCAACTGGGGAAAAACAGCCACGGCCAACAGGGTTAAAGCGAGCAATGCAGTGTATCGAGCGTTCATTTCACTACCTCCGTAGTCCAATGATCAGAAACCAAACCGGTATAGGGGAGTCTTTTTTCTTGTTGTTGCACCAAATTATACCAGAAACAACTATCACTTTTCAACTATTTTTTTACTTTTAGTGCTTTCATGCCTCGGCTTGTTTTGAATTTTGTTCTTTAACCTGTTGGGGCTCAAGGGATATTGTCGTCATCTGTTCCTCAATCCAGTTTTCAACTTGTTCGTTGATCTCGCCTGCTTTCACACCTTTGGTAGGCAAAACGGGCCCAATGACCACTTTCACCGTACCCGGTTTGATGATGAATCCTTGGCTGCCCCAGAATTCTCCGGCATTGTGGGCCACTGGCACCACGGGGAAACCACTGCGAGCGGCCAGCATGGCTCCTCCGATGCTGAAGCGCCTGCGTGTGCCGGGCGGCGTGCGAGTGCCTTCAGGAAAGATCACTACCCATAAACCTCTTTGCAGGCGATCGGTTCCCTGTTTGATGACCTGCACCAGGGCTTTTTTGCCGCCTTTGCGGTCGATGGCGATGGCCCCCATCACTTTCAGACCCCAGCCAAATATGGGCACCCACAACAATTCCCGCTTCAAAACCCAGACCTGGGCAGGGAAAATGGATTGAAGGGCAAATGTTTCCCAGGCCGACTGGTGTTTGCACAAAATAATGCCGTTCTCGGCGGGAATATTTTCGGCCCCCACCACTTCATGCCGCACACCGCAAACGATTCGCAACATGCTCACCACTGCGCCGGACCAAATGGCCACTGTGGTGTTGCGACGCCTGCCCGGCAAGACCAGACACACCAGGAGCAAGGGAATCAGCAGGACAACGGCCACACCCAACAGCAGATAAAAAAGCAAACTCCGCAGGAACAACACCTTAAATCCTCCAGGATTAATCAACGACCACTTCCACCAGGGGCATTGTCTTGAGGTACTTTTCGGCCGCATCCTGCATGCTCTGCAGAGTGACCTGGTCATAGGCGGTCAGCCCGTTGAGATACCCGGGAATGTCGTCCTCCAGCTCGGCCATGGCCAAATAATAGGCCTGCCCCATGGAAGACAGACGACGCATCATCAGACGACCGGTGCGGGCGCTGCGAATCTTGTCCAGCTCATCCTGGTCAATGGACGAAGCATCGAAGTCGGCAATGAAACTGTGGAGAGCCTCAAGGCCTTCGTCCATGCGTTCCACCGGGGGGTTCAGCCAAGCCACAAACTTGCCAATTCCCTCATGAACCGAAAAAGAGGCACCCACGCTGTAACTGAGGCCACGGGCTTCGCGCAGATCCATGGCCATGCGGTCGCTCATGATGGCGGTGACGAGCTTGAGAGCGTCGGCATCATCAGCATCCACCGCCAGGATGGATCCCAGGCGAATGGCGCTCAGTTCGCCGCCCAGGGTTTCACGGAACTGGACTGCTTCAGTGGTCAAAGGCAATGGCGGCAATCCGCCGACGGTTTTCCCCCGACCCGGCAGTTTCTCTTCAATGAGCTCACGGATCTCTTCATGGGGATACGGACCCACAATGGAAAAAATCAGGTTCTCTGGTGCGAACGCCTTGTGATAAACCTGGCGCATCTGGTTGAAATCCAGGGCAGCCAAACTTTCGGTGGAGCCTTCAGCGGCCAAAACCATGGGGTGCTCGCCATAGAGGATCTCATCCAGTTGACCGTTGGCCACGGTGCGGGCACTGGCCTGACCCCGATCGATGGTCTCCAGGCGCTCCTTGCGAACACGCTCAAAATCTTCGTCGTCAAAAGCCGCGTATTGGATTTCCCGCACCAGCAGATCCAGCATCTCCGGGCCGTACTGGCTGGCCAATTCGACGCGGATAAAGCTGAAGCGTCCATTGGTGTAGTAGTTGTCCATGGGGATGCGACTATCATCCACCAGCTTGACCACGGCCCCGAGCTCACGCAACCGGCGGGCCAAACAGCTTTTATCACAGCCGGAATAACCTTCGGAAAGCATACGGTGCACCAAATCCAAGGCGCCGGCATGGGCATTCTCACCGTCAATCAGGGCGCGACCACGAATTGTCAGGTGGATGGCCATCAGCGGACTGTCGGCATTGGTTTGGCTGATGAGCACGGCGCCGTTGGCCAATTCGCTGCGATCCACCTTCAGCACTGCCGGTGCAGCCATCTTGGCCGCAGGTTTTTCTTCAGCGTCCGCTTCATCGGGCTTTTGGCCCATACCCTGTTTTTTCATGGCAGCCATCATGGCCGGGGACATTTTCATCCCTTTGGGCATGCCCATGGCAGCCATGGGATCTTCGGATTCGTCCCCCTCTTTTTCGATGAGAACGGCCAGGCAGGGTGAGTCCAGGAGCCAGTTGGTCATGGCCCTGGTCACATCTTCAGCGGTCACTTCGCGCAAATGTTCCAGATAGGAGACAAAGAAGTCCGCACCACCGAGAGCCACCGGCTCGGCGATGTAAATTCCCGTCATGCGCAATTGTTCACGCTCCAGAAGGGTTTCGGTTTCGGACATGCGCTGGATACCCAGAATATCTTCTTCAGAGACACCCATTTCGATGGCGCCGGTCAAGGCGTCCTGGACCAGGCGGTACATGGCGGAAGGATCGGTTTCATCCTCCAGGGAAAATTGCAGGGTCAGACGGCCGAAGCCCTGGGCTTTTTCCCAACCCCAGGAAAAATCAGGCCGGACGCTCGGGTCCAGGTCCTCAAGAGCGCTGGTCAATACGCCGCCACCTTCGAGGTCCAGCAACTGGGCCATGACCAGGAAGGGAAAGAACTCGTCCATGCCATAGGTGGGAGCTTCAAAAGCCAGGGCCAGCAGACGTTCGTCCCCTGCCCGACGGGTGATGGAAGAGGTTCGACTGATATACTCGGCTGGGCGCAGACCCGTGTTTTCGACAGTGCCCGGAGCAATGCTGCCGTAATATTTTTCCAGCATTTTCAAAGCCGCGTCGCGCTCGAAGTTGCCGGCCAAAGTCAGGATCATGTTGTTGGGCACGTACCATTTCCGGTAGAAATCGTAAACATCGTCGCGGACCATGTGCTCGATGGTGCTTTTGGTGCCCAGAGTTGGCAATCCCAGGCTGGTGCCACCATAAAGCGCCTGCCGCAAGGCCACTTGGGTATCGTGTCCGGGCCAGTCGCGGCCCTGAACAATTTCCCCCAGAACGATGCCTTGTTCCTTGGTGAATTTTTCTTCGGGCAGGATGGAGTGGAACAGCATTTCGGATTGCAGTTCCAGTCCCGTCTCCAACTCGGCAGCCGGAATCACCATCATGTAGTTGGTGAAGAAATCGGTGGTGTTGGCATTGTTGTACGCTCCGGCCCGATCAGCCATGTCGTACTGCTCTTCCTGGTTGTATTTGGTTGAACCGTTGAAGAGCAGATGCTCAAGCATGTGGCTCATGCCGCTGGTGCGGAAATCTTCCCAGGCGGACCCCACCTTCACCTGAGTGAAAATACCGGCCATGGGCTGGGCTGGATTGTGCATCAGGATGACTTCCAGGCCATTTTCCAGACGCAGAACTTCCACATTTTCCGGCAAGGGGTAAAACACCGGATCCAAATTGGGGTCGAGGTATTTATCATCCCTGGGTGCTGCCACAATCTCAGCCGCAAACACTGAAACACACATGACCAGCAAGGCCACTGATAAGAAAAACTTCCGCACGTTGTCTATCCTCCACAAAGTAAAAGGGGTTAGGCTTGAGCAGCCTCTGCACCTTCAATGATGCCAACAAAATCTTCAGCCTTCAGAGCGGCGCCGCCAATCAGGCCGCCATCAACATCGGGCAGGCCAATCAGTTCCCGGGCGTTGCTCGGCTTGCAACTGCCGCCATAAAGGATGCGCATATAATCGGCCACTTCCTGCCCCATCAACTCTGCAACCACCTTGCGGGTGAAAGCATGAATTTCCTGGGCTTGTTCGGGGGTGGCTGTCTCCCCGGTGCCAATGGCCCACACCGGCTCGTAGGCCAGAACGGTGTTGTAGGCATTGGCAAATTCCAGCTTGGGCAGCACACCTTCGAGTTGGGTCCGCACTACTTCTTCGGCCCGACCGTCCTTGCGCTCACCCAGCACTTCACCAAAACAGAAAATGGCTTTCAGGCCGGCCTGGTGAACCCGGTTGATTTTTTGAACGAACTGTTCATCGGTTTCCTTCTGATACTCGCGCCGCTCGCTGTGGGCGATGATCACATACTGAACGCCGGCCTCTTTGAGCATGTCCACGGAAACCTGGCCGGTGAAGGCGCCTTTTTCCTGATCGGAGCAATTTTGAGCGCCCAGCAAAACAGGTTCACCTTTGGCCACTTCCGACACTGCAGGAATGGTCACGTAGGGAGGGCACACCAGGACATCGCCTTTCAGCTGGCGTCCCTGCAAAAGTCCCTGCACCCCTGCGGCCAACTCACGACCGGACGCGGGCCCCATGTTCATTTTCCAGTTTCCGGCCACAAGATATCGACGCATGATGGCTCCCGTTCATGACAAAGGTGGGCATATTGGTTTTCGACTGGGAATATGGCAGTTTTTAGGCAGGTTGTCCACTCGCCTGGGATACATCCCGAAATACAGAAATCCTCAACCTGGAAAATTCATCGAAACAAATGCTATACCTTCGGCAAGAAAGCCAAAAGCAATTTGGCCATCCGCTCCCTCACCATTTTCCCCACTATCACCACATCCTGATGGGACAGTTCAGGTTGGCCGGTTTCCCGGGCTGGATTGGTGATGCACGACAAGCCCACCGGAGAGACACCCAAACGTTTCAAAAGCACCGTTTCGGGAGCTGTGGACATGCCCACGGCATCGCCACCCACCCGGCGCAGCATACCAATTTCAGCTTTGGCCTCGTAGGGAGGCCCGTACATGCTCACATAGGTACCACTGTGCATGGGAACACCGGTTTCAGCCGCCGCCTGAACCAGCAAATTGGCCAATTCGGGGTTGAACAGGTGTTGAACGCCTCCGCTGCGCCCGATGGCAGCCAAAGCCTCCAGATTCTTCTCTGAAGGCAAAAGCGGCGCACCATCAGCAGGAACCGGGGCAAAAGGTTGAGCCAGGAGCCCCCGCAGAGGGTCGTTGAAATGAAAATCAAGCTGGTCTCGGATGACCATAAGATCCCCAGGAGTGTAATACCGGTTCAAACCACCGGCGGCGTTGGTCACAACCGCGGTCTCAATGCCCAGACAGCCCAACACAGCGGTGGGCAGCAACAGCTCTTCGGCAGGCAAACCCTCATAAGGATGCAAGCGTCCCTGCATGACGATGACCGGCACCCCGGCAGCCGTTCCACACACAAGACGGCCTGTATGTTCCGCCACCGAAGTGGTGGTGTAACCGGGGATCGACCCATAATCGATTGTTTGCGCGTCTTCCACACTGTCGACAAAATTGCCCAATCCACTGCCCAGAATCAGACCCACTTTGCCCTGGAAACCACGATCGGTCAACCAAGTGACGGCTTCGCCCACCCGATCCCGCCACCGATCCGAAAGCAAATCCAAGCGCTGGTTCATCAGGATCCTTCCTTGATGCTGTCGAGGTCAAATTTATCCCGCAGGCTGGTCATGGTGCTCAGGGCGTCCTGAACCATGGCTCCTTTTTCCTTCTCGGAAAGGAAAGCGCTCTTGAAACCATTGAGCAGAAGGTGTTCGGTTTCCAGCAGCGTCAGGTCGAAGGTGTCCACAGCCAATCGCAACTCCTTCAGGGGGCTGGTGCTGGCAAATAGGGTATTGTCGCAGTTCAGACAGACCCGCAACCCTTCTTTCAGATAATACCGGAAAGGATGATGAGCCAGGTCCGGCACCACACAGTTCTGCAGATTGCTGCTCAGGCAAATTTCCAGGGGTACGCGGTTGTTGGCCACATAGGCCATCAAATCGGGATCTTCTTCCAGACGTGTGCCGTGTCCAATACGATTGGCCCCACAGCGATGCAAGGCCTGATGGATGGACTCGGGACCAAAGCCCTCCCCCGCGTGAATGGTCACGTTCTGGTTGTTGTTCATGGCGTGGTAGAAAGCGCCCAGGTGATATTTGGCTGGATGATCCTGCTCGGCTCCCGCCAAATCAAATGCCACCACACCGCGATTTTTCCAGGCCACGGCCAACTTGGCCAAATTCAGGGATCGGGAGGGTTCGATGGTGCGAATCCCCGTCACGATGATGCCCACCTTGATTCCGGTTTCTTTTTCGGCCCTGCGTAATCCGGATTGAACCGCGGCCACGGCACCATCGGGTGTCAGTCCATTGGTGGTGTGCTTGAGGGGACAGAAGCGAACTTCCAGACGCCAAACTCCATCGGCGGCAAAATCCACGGCCAGCTCGTAAGCCACCCGATCGAGGTTGGCCTCATCCTGCAGCACAGCTACGGTATGATCAAAATGACTGAGAAATTCGTCGGCACTGCATTCCCGGTCCGAAGGAAAATACTTTTCCCGCACAGCCGCCGGATCGTTCGGCATGTCCATACCTTGGGCCCGGCCCAGTTCCATGAAAGTATCGAGACGCAATGATCCATCGAGATGAGTGTGCAGATCGGTTTTGGGCAGTGCCTTGAGCAGGGTGTCGGGAATATCCGAG
>JAUUYW010000370.1 GCA_030590265.1 Candidatus Krumholzibacteriia bacterium | reverse complement strand
GTCGCCGCCAAGGATTCGCCGCCTATTTATGGCCCCAGGCCCCAAGGCAATGCCCACCAAGACCACGACCACTCCCATGGCATTGACCCGCACACCTGGCTGGATCCCACCCAGGCCATGGCCATGGCCGATACCATTGGCCGGGTGTTGGCTGAGCTGGCCCCCGGGCAATCTGCCTTTTTTGCTGACCGAACAGCCCAGCTCAAACTCAAGCTTCAGGTTTTGCAGGAAGAAGTCGCCACCATTCTGGCCCCTGTGCACGGCGAAACCTTTTATGTTTTTCACCCGGCATACGGACACTTTGCAGCAGCTTTTGGACTTCAGCAAATTGCCGTGGAAAGCGATGGCCACGAGCCTGGCCCCCGGCAACTGGCCATGGTCATCGACAAGATCAACCAAGACCATGCCCAGGCCCTCATTGTGCAACCACAGTTCAGCCAAAAATCAGCCAGTGCCATCGCCAGCGCCACGGGAGTGGAAATTTTGGTTCTCGATCCGCTTGCCGTTCAGTACGATGAAAACCTGCTGCACATTGCCAGGACTTTGGCGTCCACCTTATCCAGGAAAATGAAATGAAAACCGCTCCCGTCATTCAATGCACCGACCTGCATTTCGGCTATGACCAAAGGCCCGTTCTCAGTCGGGTGAATATCGCGGTTCCCGAAGGTGATTTTGTGTGCGTGGTGGGCCCAAACGGCAGCGGGAAAACAACTCTCTTGCGATTGGCTCTGGGGTTGCTTCAACCCACCGGTGGAAAAATTGAAGTCTATGGACATTCGCCCAAACACAGTCGGCAGCGTATTGGCTACGTTCCCCAACACCCGAAACTGGATCCACTTTTCCCGGTCAGCGCCCTTGATGTCGCTCTGATGGGACGCCTGGGCAATGCTCGTCCTTTTGGGTTCTGGTCGGGGAAGGACAAGAAAGCTGCTATCCAGGCCCTCGATGAAGTTGGTTTGGCCGATAAACGTGATGAACATTTTGCATCCCTGAGTGGCGGGCAAAAACAAAGAGTCCTCATTGCCAGGGCCCTGACCGGGCAACCTGATTTGCTACTTCTGGACGAACCCACCGCCGGGCTCGACGCCCATGTGGAAGAAGGCTTCTACCGGTTGTTGCAGGAGCTGAACAAGGACCGCACCATCGTGCTGGTTTCCCACGATCTGGGTTTTGTCTCCGGATTTGTCAAGAGTGTGATTTGCGTGGGCCACGATGTGATCATCCACCCCACCAGCGCCATCACCGGCGAAGTCATCGCCGACCTCTATGGAAGCGACATGCGTTTGGTCCGTCACGATCATCGCTGCAGTGATGGAGGGCACGAATGTTCCTAGCAATATTTCCAGCCACCATTCCTCCACTCTTCCCTGCCATCATGAGCGATTTTTTTCAGGCTCTGGGCCAACATGGTTTTCTGCAATTCGCCCTTTTGGCCGGGGCTCTTGTGAGCATCCCTTGCGGAGTGGTTGGCAGTTTCGTTGTCATCCGACGCATCAGTTACATTGCCGGCGGCATTGCCCATACCGTCCTGGCTGGCCTGGGTTTTGTGCACTACATGCAAGTGGTCCATGGAGTGACCTGGCTCTCGCCCATGATAGGAGCCGTGGTGGCGGCTTTGTTGGCTGCCGGCATCATCGGTTGGGTCAGTTTGA
Source organism: Candidatus Krumholzibacteriia bacterium (assembly GCA_030590265.1). GTDB lineage: Bacteria > Krumholzibacteriota > Krumholzibacteriia > LZORAL124-64-63 > LZORAL124-64-63 > LZORAL124-64-63. Next base: position 2,086 of record JAUUYW010000370.1, on the reverse strand, counting down.
ATTTGAAGCAGCGTGAAGACACGGTTATCGGGGCTGTCTGGGCCATGGGCATGGCCCTGGGAATCGTTTTCATCAGCATGACACCCGGCTACACCACCGATCTGATGAGCTATTTGTTTGGCAACATCCTGATGGTGACCCAGGCCGACATCTGGCTGATCGTGGCCCTGGATGTGGTGGTGATGATCTGCGTGGGTTTGTTTCACAAGCAGTTGCTGGCCGTATGTTTCGATACTGAATTCGCCACCTTGCGCGGGGTGCATGTCAACCGCTTCCATTTCCTTCTGCTGGGGTTGACAGCGCTGACAGTGGTGCTACTTGTCTCGGTGGTGGGGATTATTCTGGTGATCGCTTTGCTGACTTTGCCTGCTGCCATGGCCAATCTTTTTGCGCGGAATTTGTGGAAGATGATGGGCATGGCCGTGTTGATATGCTTGACCATGACCACCGGTGGTTTGGCCCTTAGTTATGGCCCTGATTTACCCAGCGGAGCGGTGACGATTTTGTTGACCGGTATGGCCTATTTCATCACCGCATTTGTTCGTAGCAGGCGCTGATCCCAACTTAGGGCCCGCGCAAGAATAACTTCGGGTTCTTTGGGTCCAGATTTGGGTCAGATTTGGTTCGGACGATTGAGCGAAACCGCAGGCGTAGCTTGGCTACGTCGAGGATTTCGTAATTGAGTCCGGGCCGAAGATGGCCCGAAGATGGATGCAAAGAACTCGAAGTTATTTTTGCGTGGGCCCTTATTCCAACAGCATCAACTTGGTGGTCACCTGTTCCCGGCCGCCGCGGAGTCGCGCCAGATAGGTGCCGCTGGGCAAAGCCTCGCCATGGGATCCTGTTCCATTCCAGGTTACCTGGGCAACACCTTCGGATACAATTTGCGGGGTCAATCGACGCACCAGGCGGCCTCGTGGGTCAAATATTTCCACCACAGCGACGGATGTTTGGGATGGGAATTCACACTTGATCACCGTGATTGGATTGAAGGGATTGGGACTGTTGGAAATATTCCAAGCAAGGGCCCCCGGAAGCACCGGACTGAGGCCATCATCTTCAACCAGATCGATCAGCTGGTTTGCTTCATACCCTCCGGTTTTCTGAAGCATCCCATTAGGCCAATGCACCACCAGACTGTCCACAAAAGTAGTCTGGGCCAGGCCAAAATGCAGCACCGTGGAATGGCCATCGTTGCGACCACTGTCGGTGACAACCTGGCGCATCAGATGAGTGCTCCCCGCATAGAAATCAACTTGGGCGCCGTGAGCAGAGAAGTTGCTCTCGGTGCCGATCAAACGGAGCGAGAGAGAATTGCCGGGATTTTCATCGTTGCGGAAAAGACGGTACTTGTCGATGTGCCCGGCGGCAAAAAGATCCATGGCACCATCACCGTTGCAATCGGCCCAGCCCACTCCGAAATAATCCCCGATCCATTCACCGGAAAGACCGAGGGAAACCGCCGTTTCGGTGAAAGACCCATCACCGTTGTTGTGTTGCATGGTGTTGCTGTAGGAATAGAAGTCGTGATGGGAGGAGAAAATGTCCAGGAACCCGTCGTTGTCGTAGTCGACAAAGCTGACGGTGCGGGTATCGTTGTGGCCCTGGGTTCCGGTGGCAGTGGTGACATCGGCGAAGGTGCCGTCTCCCAGGTTGCGGTAGAGACGGCAACGCAAGCTGGAATAGCCGCCGAGGTAAAGGTCGGGCCAGCCATCGTTGTCATAGTCGCCCACTGCCAGTCCGTGGGTTGCGTTGTTGAAGGCGACTCCGGCATTGGCGGCAACTTCGGCAAAGGTGCCGTCACCATTGTTCCGGAACAACTGATTGACGCTGGAGCCATACGTGCCCACATAAATGTCCACGTCGCCATCAAGATCGTAATCGAAACAGACGGTGGTCCAGGTGTCGGGAGCCGCGCCCACAATTTGAGCACCCGCGAAGGATCCCAGGCCCATGTTCCGGTGCCAGCGCAATTGATCCGACAGGTCGGTCAGCACGTCCAGCTTTCCATCTCGATCCACATCGAGCAAACCTTTGGGTGTGCCGGAAAGACCGGAGAAATTTGTGATGTCGGTAAAACCGGATT
>JAUUYW010000419.1 GCA_030590265.1 Candidatus Krumholzibacteriia bacterium | reverse complement strand
TTGGCGCCCACATCAAAACCCACCTGGGCCACTTCCTGCAAAGTGCTGTGACCCCATCCCATGTGGCTTGGGTATTCTTTTTCGGCGTAGTGACCATCCATAATCATGGTGGAAACCGGAGTTGGGTTGGTGCAGAAATCCTTGAATGCCCGACGCTGGTCCAGGCCCGCCTGGCTCCACTCCATGTCCGTTGCAAAAACCAGAGATGAGCGATTGGCCGGATCGTCGATGCGCCAGGCAAGGCATCCTCCGGGATGGGGTACCGGGCAAACCCGCACTTCCAGACTTCCAACCGTCAGAAATTCACGAGTGTATTCACCCTGCCAGGATCCATCCTTTGTGGAAACACCCACGGTGACCAGCATGGAACCGGCTTCGGCCAGGGGCACCGGCCAATAGGGCTCGCCCATGAGAGTGGTCAGGGCCTGCCAGGTGTCGGGCCGACCACTGGGGGGCACCAATCCGACAATCTTGATGGACCGGCCACTTTGATAGAGAGGAGGAAATGACGGCAAGCCCATCAGGTGATCCAGGTGGTAATGGGAAAGCAGCAGAACCAGCGGATCGGTTGAATTACCAAGATGAGGCAGCAGGTTTTTCAATCCCGTACCGGCATCAATGATAATACGTTCACCGGCATCACCCAGGACGAGAATGCTGGTTGTATCGCCACCGTATACCGTATACTGGCTGCCATTGACGGGGCTTGAACCCCGCACACCTCCAAAAACCACTCTCATGGACTACTTCCTTGTCAGATTCCAAATGGGATCAAAGCCATCATTCTCATTTTGCAGACGTTCCAGCCATTTTCCGGCAGCTGGGTCGCCCTGGGTGTCCTGGGTATCCTTTTGCAACTGGGACATGGCCTTCTTGGCCGCCGAGAGTTGCCCTTGCTTGCAGAGGTCCAGAGCGCTGCGGTAATCCGGCCAGTGTTCAGGTTCCGTCTCTCCTGCAAAACCCTCCAGTTCAAAAACCCGCACCGATTGTTTGCGGCCGACCACCCTCAAATCGCCCAGTTCCCGGAACATCATTTGGCTGTCCACTGCTTCTCGGGTGGCATCGGAAATCATGAGGTAGGTGCCGAAGACCTTGTTGGCCCCTTCGAGGCGCGCCGCCAGATTGGCCGCATCACCCAGCACAGTGTAATCGAAGCGCTGGGTCGAACCCATGTTGCCCACTATGACCGGCCCACTGTTCAAGCCGATGCGCATGCGCATCGTGGCGCCAAAACGTTCCTGAAATTCTGCCCGACGCTCGGTCAATTTCCGTTGGCAAAGGACTGCCGCCCCGCAGGCACGCAGGGCGTGATCCGGCTGGTCCACGGGAGCATTCCAGAAGGCAATGATGGCGTCACCTTCGTATTTGTCCAGGGTGCCGCCCGACTCGAGAATGATGTCCGTCATGTCGGTGAGGTATTCATTCAGCAGTTGAGTCAATTCCTGGGGTTCCAAGCCTTCGGACATGGGGGTGAAGCCCTCCAGGTCCGAAAACATAATAGTCAATTCCCGTCTTTCACCACCCAGTTTCAAACTGTCGGGGTCGTCCATGATGCGTTGGATAACATCCGGACTCAAATAATGACGAAAGGCCTGTCGGATAAATCTTTTTTGTTTCCCTTCGGTGGCCCAGGCAATAACAAGGGCACCAGCCAAGGCACCGCCATGACCCAGGGTCCCTGGCACTACCGGCCACCAAACACCCCCGCGGGCCGCCAGCAGGCCTAGAGCTGATGGCAAGGAAATAAATATTACTATGGTTAAAATAGTGCGCCAGAGTTTTCCACCAAGAAGCAGCATTCCCGTTGCCAGGAAAGACATGATGGATATGACAACCAACACGACCCCAGCTGCCGGTTCGGTAATAAAACTGTCGTTGAGAAGATTCTCCAACGCAGTGGCATGAATGGTCACCCCCGGGCTGACCCGACTCAAGGGGGTCGGCCGCAAATCCATCAAGCCAGGAGCACTCAAGGCGAACAAAACATGCTTGTCCTTCACCACCGCTGGGTCCAGGCTCGGGGTGCCGCCTTCCATCAGCCTAAGGTCCGATTGCACCACCTCGGCAGCGTTGTATATGGGCCAAAATTCTTCCGGGGTCCGGAAATTAAGGATGCGGCGGGCAGGGCCGGAGTCCAGGACCTTGCGCACTTGTTCCGTGTCCTCGCCAATCAGACTTGCTGCTGCACCCATGGAAAGCATTCGCTGCCCGTCGCTGCCATCCACCCATAGGGTAGCCCGGCGAAAAACGCCGTCAGCATCAGGCACATCACTGACATTGGCCAGAGCCAGGCAGTTGTCTTTCACTTCACTGATGGGAAGAGTGATTTTTCCGGCAGCGTCGGTGCTGACAGGGACAAAAGCGGCACCTACAAAAACTCCACTGGCGGCGATGGCTTCACCCAGAGCCTGATCATCCCAGACTCCATACACGGAAGGCTCGGTGAACAAAACATCGAACGACAGGGAACGAGCTCCGCCCCGCACACAGAAATCGATGATGGTTGTATAAACTTCCCTGGGCCAGGGCCAGGACCAACCATTGGTTTCCTGACCCCAGTCCAGACTGTATTGATCCAACAGGATCAGGCAAATCGGTGATTCATCCTTGATATCAGCCGTTGCGCCAGAAGCAGCCAACGATCGCACCCGCCAATCCCAGGTGGTGTTTTCCCAGCGATCCAAAGCACCGGCCATCCACAGCCCACCCACCAGAAGAGTCGTCCCAAAGGCCAACAACAAGGCCTGAAAGCTGATTTTTTGACGGTCCTTCATGTTGTCCTATCGAACAGCAGCCACGAATCGATCGTGACGCACCGCAGGTTCAACCCGGTCGGGTTTTCCGGCCAAAATCGGACGAATGGCATCGACCCTATCCTGGGGATCCGGGTGGGTGCGCGCAAAACCGGGACCATCGGGTTTGATGCGGTTTTTCATTTCACGGAGCATGCGAGGCAAAGCCTTGGGGTCATAACCCACCCGCTCCAGGATACCAACGGCCGTTCGGTCTGCCTCTTCTTCCAGACCGCGGGAATAACCATTGACCACCAGGGTGCTGGTGATGTCGTTGATGCTGCCTTCATAGTCGGTCACCAATTGCTTCAAATCGCTGCCGCCAAAAGTGCGCGCACCTTCAGTGGCCAGAATTGTCAGAGCACCGGTCAACCGACTGTTCTTGATGGCCCGCAATCCGTGTTTGCCCACAACATGGCTGATTTCATGGGCCAACACTGCAGCCAACTCGTCTTCACTCTGGCACAGATC
>JAUUYW010000108.1 GCA_030590265.1 Candidatus Krumholzibacteriia bacterium | reverse complement strand
GGAACCCCTGCCGGATTTGGAACCGCACGGGGATTAAGGTATGAACTGAAAAAGGGGCGGATCACAGTGGATCCGCCCCTTCATTTTTTGCCTCGGGGCCAATCACCTACATGGCATCAATGATACCATTGAGGGTGGCACTTGGCCGCATGGCCTTCCCTGTCAGTGCATCATCAGGATCAAAGTACCCACCGATATCCACGGGCTCACCCTGGGCAGCCAACAGCTCACTGGCGATCTTTTCTTCATTGTCCTTCAAACTCGCGGCAATGGGAACAAAGCGCGATTTCAAATCAGAATCCTTGTCCTGATTGGCCATGGCCTCTGCCCAGTACAGGGCCAGGTAGAAGGAGCTACCACGGTTGTCGATCTCGTTGACCTTGCGCGATGGGTTGCGTTCGTTCTCCAGATAAACACCCACGGCTTCATCAAGGGTTTCGGCCAGCAGAGCGGCTTTGGCATTGCCCGTATTGGCAGCGATCATCTCGAACGCGGGCACCAGGGCGCAGTACTCACCCAGCGAATCCCAGCGCAGATGACCTTCCTTCAGGAACTGCGCCACGTGCTTGGGAGCCGAACCACCGGCGCCGGTCTCAAACAGTCCACCACCATTCAGCAATGGTACGATGGACAGCATCCGCGCACTGGTTCCCAGCTCGAGAATGGGAAACAGATCGGTCAGGTAATCACGCAACACATTACCGGTCACCGAGATGGTGTCTTCACCCTTGCGCACGCGCTCCAGGGTAAAGGTCATCGCTTCCACCGGAGTCATGATGCGGATGTCCAGGCCTTCGGTGTTGTTCTCGGGCAAATACAGATTCACTTTTTTGATGATCTCGGTGTCGTGACCACGGGCGGGATCCAGCCAGAAAATGGCGGGAGATCCGGTGGCGCGGGCCCGGGTAACACCCAGCTTCACCCAGTCGCGAATGGGCTCGTCCTTGGCCTGGCACATGCGGAAGATGTCGCCGGTTTCCACGGCCTGCTCCAGCAGTGTTTCACCGTTAGCATTGACCACGCGGATGGTGCCTTCAGCCTGGGCCATGAATGTTTTGTCGTGGGAGCCGTACTCTTCGGCCTTCTGCGCCATCAAACCAACATTGGCCACGCTGCCCATGGTGGAAGGATCGAACTGACCGTTGCGCTGGCAGTCGACGATGCATTCCTGGTACATGGTAGCGTAGCAGCGATCCGGAACCATGGCGATGGTGTCCTGCAGCTCGTCGTTGTTGTTCCACATGCGTCCGCCATCACGCACCACGTTGGGCATGCTGGCGTCGACGATGATGTTGTTGGGCACGTGCAGGTTGGTGATGCCCTTGCGCGAGTCGACCATGGCCAAAGGGGGCATGGTTTCGTAGACGGCTTGGATGTCCGCTTCGATTTCGGCTTTTTTGTCGGCGGGCAGCTGGCTGAGTTTTTCGAGCACACCAGCGAGGCCATTGTTCACGTTGGCGCCGATTTCTTTCAGAGTGGTGGCGTGTTTGTCCAGGGCGGCCGCGTAATACACCGAAACGCAGTGACCGAACATGACGGGATCGGAGATCTTCATCATGGTGGCCTTCAAGTGCAGTGAGAGCAGCACGCCATCATTCCTGGCATCAACAATAGTTTGAGCGAAGAAAGCGCGCAGGGCGGCCACATTCATCACCGATGTATCGATGACTTCACCCTCAAGCAAGGCCACATTCTCTTTCAGGACAGTGGTCTGGCCATTGGTGGCTACAAATTCGATGCGGGCGTTATCGGCATGGTCCATGGTGGTCGATGTTTCGGTGCCGAAGAAATCTTTTTCCTGCATGCAGGCCACGCGAGCCTTGGAACCGGACTCGGGCCAGTCCTTCATCATGCGATGAGGATTTTTCTGGGCGTTTTTCTTGACCGAAACCGCTGACCGGCGATCGGCGTTGCCTTCGCGCAACACCGGGTTCACCGCAGAACCGAGCACCTTGGCAAAACGTGCCTGCAGGGCTTTTTCATCGTCATTCTGAGGATCTTCGGGATAATTGGGGATGTCGTAGCCGTGGTCCTGCAATTCGGCAATGGCAGCCTGGAGCTGGGGAATGGAGGCGCTGATGTTGGGCAGCTTCAGAACATTGGCTTCCGGGGTTTTGACCAACTTGCCGAGCATGGCCAGGCTGTCGTCGATTTTCTGGTCGTCGGTGAGGTTGTCGGGAAAATTGGCCTTGATCCGCCCGGCGAGGGAAATATCACTGGTTTCAATATCGACGCCAGTGCCTTTGGCGAAACCCTGAACGATGGGCAGGAGGGAGTAGGTGGCCAGCGCAGGCGCTTCATCAATTTTGGTCCAGATGATTTTGGAGGATCCCATATTGCTTCCTAGTCGTTGGAGAACATGACGATCGGGCCGTTTTGAATGACCAGCCGCGACCGTAAAGACTATATACTATGCAACAACGATTATATGGAGGTCACCGATAGTCAACCCCAAGGATGGAAAACTCTTCTTATTTGGTTTCCGAAGGTAGGATTTGAAGGGTTTCTGTCCCCGGTTGGTTCCCCCCGGGGGTGGTATAGAAAGAGAGAGTCAGCCCTTTGATCTGATGGTAAGTTTGGTTTTCCACAACTAAACACTAACCACAGGAGGCTGACTCATGGGTAACGTACCACAATTTTTTATCGGTGTCGATTTACACAAGACCATCATTCAGATTTGCATACTCAATGGTCGCGGTGAAATCGTGAAAGAACGTCGGTATCGGGCAACGGATTTGGTGGATGGCTTGAAGGTCATTGGCATGCTGATGCAATACAAAGCACACGGCCGCATCGCTGTTGAAGCCATCGGAGTGAACCGCTGGTTCGTCAACAGCCTTCTTGAGCATGAATTTGATGTGGTTGTTTGTGATCCCACCAAACTCAATCTGAAAATGCTTGGACGGAAAACTGACCGCCGTGATGCTCTCGAAATAGCTCGACGCCTGATGTTGGGTGACATTGATCGCAATGCCACCACTTTTTACCCAAGCGATGATGAATACGGGAAACGTAAAGTGATTCGGACTCGGCACAAGCTGATGCAAACCCGCCAAGGCGTAATAAATCAGATCCGTTCGCTTTTGAATGCGTACAAGATCACTGGTTTTGGCGATTCTCTGTGTACCGAGAAATCAATCAAGAGGCTTTGGAATTTGGAATGGCCCACCTCAGAAATGAAAGCAGTTATCCATGCTTTGGTGTCAGTCATGATAAATCTCGGTGAATCCATTGATCTTCTAAAGAAAAAACAAAATGACATGGCCCACTTGGATATCAGAGTTGAGAATTTGGTAAAAAATGTACCAGGTGTTGGACCGGTATCTGCTTCAGTCCTCGTTTATGAGTTAGGTGATGTGACTCGATTTAAGAACTCACGGTCGGTGGCTGCTTATGCCGGCTTGGTTCCGCGTGTTTCTCAATCTGCGGATAAGGCCCATCACGGCAGACTGACCAAGCGTGGCAATAGGGAGCTGAGACACATCCTTGGCCAATGGGCGATACGTTTGTTGTCATGGGACGAGAGGGTCATACTCTGGGCTAAACCAAGGCTTGCCAGAAGCCATAAGAACAAGGTTCGGGTGGCTCTGGCCAGGCGCCTTTTAATTGGCGTGTACAAGATGCTCAGAACAGGTGAGGCCTTTTGCATGGAACGCTGTCTTGGAATGTAAATGAAGCAGGCAAAGGAAAAGGGAACGACTAAAAAAGATCAGGCTATCGAGGCTAACGTAAGGTACTGCGGAGCACCCCTGGGCTGAAATATTGCCCTTCCCGGCGGGAGCAGGCCTTGCCGAAACACCCTCCTGAGCCACAGAAGTGAGCTCGAAAAAGCGGTTGGACGACCCGAAAACCTGAGCAAAACAAACAAACCATCAAGAAATAGGGGTTGCCACCTTCTAAAAGGGGGATGTCGTCGGGAAATCCTCAACCGCTGGTTGATTCCCCTGCTCAAGGCAACGTCGCCACCCGCCGCAAAAGTGAGTAGGGCGGCAAAGCCTTTTCCAGCACAACAAACCTGGAATTGTTGACCACCTGAACAGCCTCACCTTCGGTAGTCAGCATACTTTTGGGCATAGTGTATTCCCCAAAAGACCCATCAGGCCGCAGAAGCTCCAAAGTCTCCCCTGCCTGAATTCTGTTGCGCACTTCCAGCACCGCCCGGCCATCAGTCTTATTTTCCAGCACATTGCCCACAAAGATTGATTCACAGTGGGAGCGGCTTTCATCGAACTGGTAGTCGGCAGCCTTGATGTTGCCTTTCATGAATCCCTGGGAATAACCACGGTTGGGAATGCGGTCCAGCAAGGTCAGGGCCTCATCTTCATCCACCTGCCAGCCATCGATAATACGGCGGTAAAAGGAGACCGTGGCCGCCACATAGTGGATCGATTTCATGCGTCCTTCAATCTTGATGGACGAGACTCCTGCCTCTTTTAACTTGGGAACAAACTCGAACAGGGCTAACTCCCGGGAATTGAAAAAATAGGATCCCCGTTCATCCTCGAAATAGGGCATCGCCTCACCAGGTCGTTTTTCTTCCACCAGTGCGTAATTCCACCGACAGGGCTGCTTGCACACGCCCCGGGTGGCACGGTGGCCGGTCAGATAATCGCTGATGGCGCATCGTCCCGAATAACTGAAGCATACTGCACCGTGAATGAAGACTTCGGTTTCGACCTTGCCGGCCACTTCGGTCTGGGCGTCCTGGATCTGTTCGAAGGAGAGTTCCCGGGCCAGGTTAACGCGGCTGGCGCCCAAGTCACCGTAGGCCAAAACTGATTGCCCGTTGGTTGTGCTGGCTTGGGTGCTGATGTGGATTGAAGCCTTGAGGTTCATTCGATTCAACGCCGCGACCACGCCCAGGTCTGCCACGATGAAGGCATCGGCACCCAGATCGTCCAATTGGCGGACCAGTTCCAGCAGACGGGGAAATTCGTCGGTGAAAGGATAAATGTTGAGGGTGATGTAGCCTTTTTTACCTCGGTTGTGCAGGAATTTTAATCCCTCGGCGACGTCTTCCAGGCTGAAATTTCCCGCGTAGCTGCGCAGGGAGCCGAACTCCGTGCCAAAATAGACGGCGTCGGCACCATAAACGGCCGCCCATTTGAGTTTTTCCAGATTTCCGGCAGGTGCCAGCAGTTCCATTGATTTTCCTCGGCATTGGGGTTATCTGAACATTCCAGCAGGTACTCAGGAAATCCAGTGTCAAATCATGACCAAGTGTTCTGTCTACCCAAAAAATTCGGGTTAGCGAGTTCACAAGTGGGTAGATGCAAGGCGTGCGAGCGCAGGACTAGCCATAGCTAATAGAATCGCTACGCGATCCCGCAAGCGATGACAAGCGAGTGCAACGTAGCAGCTGCCCGCTTGTGGGCTTGCTAACCCGAATTTCTTGGGTAGACAGAGCACTAGGCCTTACTATACTCAAGTTCACGGATTTCAACAGCTCTCTCAGTCAGATTCTCAAGAAATGACCGTAATGGCATCCAAACCGGCCCCCAAACTCAAACACCGTCTGGAATACGGTGCCTTCCAGCTGCTTTACCAGCTGACCAAGCTTCTGCCCCGCCGGGCCCTGCTGGCTACCGGGCGTGGCCTCGGAACCTTTGTCTGGAAAGTGGTTGGCTTCCGAAAAAAAGTCATTCTCGACAATCTGACCCAGGCCTTTGGTCAGGAAAAAGATGCCGTTTGGATCCAGAACACCGCCCACGAATTCTACCGCAACCTCGGCATGACCCTCATGGAATTCCTGGCTTCGGGCCATCGAAGCACACAGTATCTTGTAGACAATGTGGCCATGGAAGGCTTGGAGAATATTGAGGAAGTGATTGCCCAAGGTAAGGGAGCCCTTCTCATGTCCGGACATTTTGGAAACTTCGAACTTCTGTTGCCCCGGGCCGCCAGACAGGGGTTCAAAGTCCATGGCATCGTCAAACCCCAATCCAACAAGTTGATCGACAAGTTCCACAACGACATCCGAAAACGGGAAGGCGTGGGCATCATCCACACCGGTGGTTCATTTCAGAAAATCCAGAACAAGATGAAGGCCCAGGAATTTGTAGGTTTGTTGGGAGATCAGGATGCCGGTCGCAAAGGTCAGTTCGTAAATTTTTTGGGCCGGCCCGCATCAGTAACCAGGGGCCCGGCAACCCTGGCGGTCAAAGTCGGGTGTCCTTTGTTTATGGCTTTCCTCTACCGCCAGCCTGATTACAGTCACGTCATCAAGATCAGCAAGAAGATTGAGGTCGATCCGTCCTGGAATGAAGAAACTGCCATCCGCAAACTCACCGAGATTCACACGGCCAAACTGGAAGAGGCGGTTCGTGAAGCTCCCGCCATGTATTATTGGGTGCATCGGCGTTGGAAAACCCAGCCGCCTCAATGAGTCAAGTTGAGTGTCCGCATCATCCATTGCGTCGCAAAGTCACCAATGTGACATCGTCACCGATTTCCGTTTCCCCCCGGAAGTCCTTCAATTCCCCCTGGAGAATTTCAAAGAGTTCCTGCAGCTTGCCATGGCGCTGCTCAACCAAAAGATTCTTGAAATTCTCCTCCCCGTATTCTTCATCGTCAGACCGAAGAGTTTCGGGTATTCCGTCACTGAAAAGGGTGAACAAGTCTCCATGGCCCAAAGTGATCTCCCCTGTAGTGTATGTAGAATCCTCCATCATTCCCACCGGCATGCCAGTGGGGGCACACTCTTCGATGGACCCATCGGCTCGCACCATGATGGGCAGGTTATGACCGGCATTCACGTAGGTGACGTGACCGGTGGATGGGGTGAGATACCCAATGTAGAAGGTGGCGAAACGCACAAAATCTGTGCAGCAAAAAATTTGCTGATTGAGTCGCGTAACCAGAGCTGCGAGTTCCCATCCTTCGTCGATCATGAAACGGGTCCAGGAAAGGATATGGCTGACCAGGAGAGCGGCGCCCAAACCCTTGCCCACCACGTCACCGATCAAAAAGGCATATCGTCCGTCCTGCATTTGCTGAGCATCGTATAGATCACCACCAACCTCGAAACATGGCTCCAGGCTGGCCAGGATATCGTAACCTTGAAGTGGTGGTAAAACCGGCTGAAGAATATTATCCAGAATTTCGCTGGCGGTCTCCATTTGGGCGTCCTGCCGGAGTTTTTCCTGCTCCATTTCATGGTAGCGAGCGTGGGTGAAGGCCACGGCAATGATGTTGGCCAGCAAGGTGAAGGCCGCCAACTGGTCACGGATAAAAGTTCGGTTGGGGCGCGAGTCGTCGGCATACAGAATTCCGATGACGTCTTCGTTGTCGAACAACGGCACCGCAATAGCCGATCTGATGCCTTGGCTGATCATGCTCATCATGCCGCCGTAGCCCGGGTCGTTGAGGGTATCCTTGGTAAGGAATGATTTCTTTTCCTGGAGGACTTTCTGGGTCATGGTTTTGCTCAAAGCAAGGGCAGCGGCACCTTGATGCCCTTGGATCCGGGAGGCTACTTGAACGGGATCGGTCTTGCCTTCTTCGAGAAGCAGAATAAAAATGCGCTCAGGCGAGAGCAGGGCGGTTTCCACAAGATCGAGAATTGGTTCGAACATTTCCTCGGGCTCACGGGGAATGGTCAAAAGATCCCCTGCATCGGCCAGCACCCGGAACAACAAGGATTGCAGATCCTTTTTGTGGGCCCGTTCATGGCGGACTTCATCCCAGCTTATTTCAACATTTGGCACGACCGTTTCATCGGCTTTGTCCGCAATCTTTTTTGGCGAATTGGGTCCTTCGACATTGAAGGATAGATTGGCAAATTCCAACTGGTCCCCCAAGTGCAAAGGAACAATGTCTTCAACCTTGGCCCCGTTGACCTGGGTTCCGTTGTGACTGCCGAGATCCCGCACAGTTATCTTTTCTCCACTGACGATGATTTCCGCATGGTTGCGCGAAACATTGGAGTGGGCCAGCTTGAAGGCCGCATCATCAGCCCGTCCCAACAAGTGGGTTCCTTCGGCCAAGGGGAAGCGAACTTCCTTATTTTCGACAACACCTACCAGGGTGAGATCCATGATTTTCTCCTGCTCCATGAAAATTAGAAGGGGAATCTTAATTCATATTATTTTAGTCGGATTTAAAAAGAATGGCAACTATCAACACCGAATTCAAGCTTTGGAATAATCAACAACCCACAGCGCAATGTCTCGACTTTTTTGTTCAACACTCTTGTCCTTGAGGCCATATTTTGTTCGCACTTGCCGGCACCTGGTGGCAAATTCCACCTGATGTTCCGGCAGCAGACAGTCTTCCACCATTTGCCAGGCCTCGTCGGCGCTGGCAGCTGCCCGCACCACACCCTCGACCAAGGGAATGCTGCCCTTTTGGCGCCATCCTGGTTTGAATGATTCAGTCAGGTAGTTGGGCAGGAGCATTACTGCGGGTTTATCCATCAGGAAAGCATCCCACAGGACGCTGGTCCAGGATATGGCAAGAACTGCATCTGCAGCCGCAAGAACCTCAGCCAAGCGGTCTGTATAAATTGTAGGAGGCGGCAAACCAACCTGCTGGGCCAGATCCATCAGACAGGCCGACACATGGGGCAGCACTTGGGGCTTGCAGTCCGCTGGGTGCAATTTGATCATCAAGTCTGCCTTTTCCGCCATGCCGCCACGAGCCAGGGCGGCAAAAAGGTCCTTGAAAAGATTGATCGTATCGAACTGACCGGCCAGAAGACTGCCAGCCATGCGCGCTTCGATCCAGGATCCCAGCAGCAACACTTGCTTCCGTGGGTCATCCAGACCCAAATTTTTGCGGGCCGTATTCTGGTCAGGAGCCTCATCCGCCACGGTGATGGCAGGTGTTCCCAACCCCAACAACTGCGGGGATATGGTGGGATAAGGTTCCAGGTGGTCCGTCATGATGGATATTTCCAGCTGGTTGTCCAGATTCACATAATCCGAAGAAAAAATAGTCGGGATGTAACCTTGATCTGGTTTGAATGCGGAAAACATCAGGTTGAAAAAGTACCCGTGTTCAATATCCAAAGTTGGAACCCCCAGATCACGGGCGGCCAGCACAACCGGCCGGGAATGGCTGCTGTAATCTGCCCCGCTGATCAGCATATGCACCGGCTGATGAGCATGAAAATCCCGAAAAATTTGAACCTTAGCCAAAAGATTGGCAACTTTCGGTAAAATCATCTGCAAATGCTTCTGCTTTGGGAGAGACCATCCTTCCGGAGGACCCAAGGGTGAAATGCAGGCATCCCTGGCCAAATTCCTGCTCAAAATATCCGCCTCAAAAATGATATGTTTGGTGAAGTCTTCGTTTCCGGTGAAATCAAACTCGCCAACAAATTCGGATGGTTCATGGATTGTGATTTCAGGATCATCGTTCATGTCCTGGTACCCGATTCTAACAACGGTGAACTCCCGACACAGGGCCCGCATCAGAACAATGCTTCGCTCTGCCATCAAACCATTGATGAAAACCGTTTTCATGACTCACCGGTCCCGGCATCGGCGGTGTTGTGCCATACGATGAGTTCATTCAACAGGAAGACATACTCCTG
>JAUUYW010000584.1 GCA_030590265.1 Candidatus Krumholzibacteriia bacterium | reverse complement strand
GGCCCAGCTGCCGACATGGTCATCAGCACACGCGCCCGATTGGCCCGTAACCTTTCAGCCCACGAATTTCCCCACCATGCCGAGCCTGTGGTCAGGGAAAAAATTGGTACCGATTTACTGGAAATTCTGAAGGGCCAACCCGGCTTCTCTGATGGCTGGCATCTGGATTTTGCTCAACTGGAAAGCAATCAGCAATTAATCCTGCATGAAAAAAATCTTATCGGATCCAAAAAAGCATCGCCAGGTGATCATCGGCATCTGCTGGTGGGCCCAGGCGGATCAACCACCGCCCTGATCAACGGGGAAGACCATTTGCGTCTCCACGCCTACGAATCAGGGTTCCAGCCTCAACTGGCCCTGTCCAATGTGCAAAATCTGGAAAATGAACTGGAAAGATCCATAGACTTTGCTTTTCTGGACGATTTTGGGTATTTGACCTCCAGTCCCGTCAATGCCGGCACCGGGCTGCGATTGTCCGTCCTGGTGCATTTGCCTGGCCTGGTGATGGGTGGAGAGATCGATAAAATACTCAACGCTTTGCGGCAGTTGCGATTTGCTGTTTGTGGCCTTGCCGGCGGAGGCTCATCGGTGCGTGGTGCCCTATTTCTGATATCCAATCTGGTGACCCTGGGCAGAGACGAGGCCGAAATTGCCAGTGATTTTGAATTTCATCTGGGAAAAGTATTGAGACATGAACGCACCGCCAGAGGTCAACTTTTTACGAGTGATTCTCTGGGTCTGGAGGATTTGGCCCATCGCAGCCTGGCGGTGTTGCAGTGCGCTCGATTGATGACTTCCCAGGAGGCCTCCGACCGATTGAATCATTTAAGATTGGGAGTGGGGCTGGGTATGTTGCAAGGAATTGGTTTTCCCCTCTTGAATGAGGCCTTGGTGCGCATGCAAACAGCCCATCTTCATGGTGCCGCGGATCATCCCCTGACTGTTGCCGAAAAAACCGAAGCCAGGGCCACTTTGTTGCGCAGTCTGTTTTTCGGTCATTGATGATACGAATATTGGTGTTCAAGTTCTCCTGCCAAAGAGCGAATATAAGAAGACGTAAAGAAATCCCCGAGCGTAATGGGAGACGGGTGTGGCGCTTGGAATGATGCTCGCGTATATTTTCCTGAAGCCGGGTGTCCCGGATGGTCGAACAGGAAAGCGACCTGAAAACGCAAATGGAGGCGTAAACGAATGAATGACCGATTCACGCAACGTGTGCGAAAAGTACTGTTTCTGGCCCGAGATGAAGCAGGCCGTCTGCAGCATGACTATATCGGCACCGAACACCTTCTCCTGGGGATCGTTCGCGAGGGCGAAGGTGTGGCAGCCAACGTTCTTCGTCATATGAAAATTGATTTCGACAGAATTCAAAAGGCAGTGGAAGACAGTGTCACCGCTCCCTTCGGGCCTGACAGGATAGGCGAAATTACGTTCACTCCCCGGGCAAAAAAAGTGTTTTAGCTGTGCATTGTCGAAGCCCGCCTTCACTATCTCAGCTACGTGGGTACTGAACACATCCTGCTGGCTCTAATCCG